>CAJXZK010000061.1 GCA_913063055.1 uncultured bacterium | reverse complement strand
CATCTTGCCTACGGAGCAATCGCTGCCGATGGTTAGCACCACAAGGCTGTCTTTACCTTGGTATTTGCCGTTTTCTAGTACGCGCCCTGCAGCCACCGGTAGGTTTTCAGGCGGTTTGCGCACGTCGAAGAGACGCTTGCCGTGTTTTTTTGCAGCGGCAACAATATTGGCATCGTCTTCAAGGAAGTCATGAAGACCGTTGATGACATCTAAGCCTCCGGCCAATGCCTTAACGATGTCTTGTCGCCAATGGTCGGGCATAGCGCCGCCATTCCAGGCTGTGCCTAAGAGTAGAGCATCTGCCCCTAGTGCTAAGGCTTCTTCTACGCTGCCAACAATTGGTGCTTCTGCATCGATTCCTGTAACAGACTTAATTGACTTGCCAACTTGACTTGGGTCAATTACGCAAGTTATCGGATTTTTGCCATAACGTAGCACCCCTTCGGCGGTTTTAGAGCTGCCTTTGCCGAATTCTCCAGGGGCGTATAGTGCCAAGCGTGCGGTTTCTTCGATATACATAAGTTTTTTTAGTTTTGTGTTTTTAAGTTTGCGGTTTTTAAGATCGGCGAGTAATTCGCATTATTGCCCGCCAAAGGCATTAGAATTATAAGGCTCGCGTTTAAAATTAGAGTTAGTGATTTATACCGCTTGGCATTTGTCAAGATAGTTGGGAGACCTTTTCTGGGATGGCTATTGACGATAACGACGCCCTGACCCCTCCAGCAGAGGAGTCACCAAAAGAAAAAGAAGATCGCCAGTCTAAGGCGAAGGCTTTCTACCGGGCTATGTATGCAGGCGGCGACACTCCGGACCCTGAAACTTTTGGCCTAGACTTGGGTAAAGCTCCGGCTGGGCAAAATGATAAAGGTCATCAACTGGCAATCAATAATCTTGAGAACGCCTTGCGCGATGCTGAAGGTAAGGCCAGTGAATGGGAAAACTCATACAAGCGCTTGGCTGCCGACTTCGAGAACTATCGCAAACGCATTGACCGTGAGCGAGAAGAATTCCAAGCGGTAGGAATGCAAAAAGCTCTCGAAGCGATTTTGCCAGCCTTGGATGACCTCGATATGGCCCAGTCAAAATTGACTGAGAAAACTGAGCCAAAAGTGATGTTGGACAGCTTAAAAATGGTGTGCAACCGCTTCGGTCGTTGCTTAGAGCAAGTTGGCATTAAGCAAATGCAGCCGATTGGCGAACCGTTTGACCCGATGTACCACGAACCAGTGCAAGAAGTGCCTACTAATGATGTGCCCGATGGTTGTGTCGCTCATCAGTTGCGCAATGGATATATGTTCCGCGATAAAGTTCTAAGACCGGCTTTAGTTAACGTCGCTGTGGCACTTACCGGTGAAGCGGCTGAAGCTTATGAGCAGGCACAAGCCCAAAAAGATGCTGCTAGTGCTGAAGTGATTGATATCACTCCTGTGGCGGCCCCAGCTGCAGTTGAAGTGATGGCTGATGAGGTTATGGTTCCCTCTTCTGGTACAGAGACTTCAGAGAGCCTTGATTCAATTGGCAATGAGAGAAGCACTCAAGACATTCCTTTTGAAGAAATAAAGGCTGCTTACGAAGCTTCCCTCTCTGCTAATGATACTTCCAGCCACGCTGGCAGTGAGACTAGTAAGGATGACCAGGCTGCTGAGAGTGCTGGTGCCAGCACCGGTAAGGTTTATGACCTTACTGACGTTGAAGAGTAATAGGCTCTTATTGAATGAATTTGGATTCTAGACTCTGATGAGTGATGACAAAATAATCGGCATTGACCTGGGCACCACGTATTCGTGCGTGGCTGTGATGGAAGTCGGAAAGCCGGTCATCATTGAAAATTCAGAAGGGGCCCGCACCACACCGTCTGTGGTGGCGTTCACCAAAGGTGGCGATAGGCTTGTGGGCCAGCTGGCTAAACGACAAGCTGTCACCAATCCTACTCGCACCGTGCAGTCGATTAAACGGGAGATGGGTAGTAACTATCGCGTTCAGGTCGATGGTGTTTCTCATAGCCCTGAACAGATTTCAGCCATGGTTCTGCAAAAAATCAAGGCCGATGCTGAAGCTTACTTGGGTGAGAAAGTTACTAGAGCAGTAATTACTGTTCCAGCCTATTTCAATGATGCTCAGAGACAAGCTACGCGGGACGCCGGACAAATAGCCGGTCTTGAAGTCATGCGCATTATCAACGAGCCCACTGCTAGTGCTTTGGCGTACGGCCTTAACAAGCTTAGTGAGCATGCCGTTGTCTTGGTCTTTGATCTTGGCGGTGGCACTTTCGATGTTAGCATTCTCGAGATCACTGATGGTGTCTTTGAAGTGCAGGCAACCAGCGGCAATAACCGCCTTGGTGGTGACGATTTCGACCAGGCCATCATCGATTATTTAGTAGACGAGTTTAAGCGTGAAACAGGCCTTGATATTGCTGGCGACTTAATGGCCGTGCAAAGGCTCAAAGAGACTGCTGAGAAGACCAAAATAGAATTATCCACAGCTCTTGTGTCTGAAGTGCATTTGCCCTTCTTAACTGCTGATCAAAGTGGGCCGAAGCACTTAGAGACAACCATCACTAGAGCTAAGTTTAATGAAATTACGGCAGGCCTTGTCGAAGCTACTATTGGTCCATTGCAACAAGCTTTAGAAGATTCGGGCTTGAGTCCGCAAGATATTGAACACATAATTTTGGTTGGTGGATCAACTCGCATACCAGCTGTGCAAGATATGATTCGTCGCTTCTTCCAGAAAGAGCCTTCTAAATCTGTTAATCCAGATGAGGCAGTTGCTCTTGGTGCAGCTATTCAAGCTTCAATCTTGGCTGGTGATTTGCAAGATGTACTGTTGCTTGATGTCATTCCGTTATCGCTGGGAATTGAGACAGCCGGCGGATTGTTCACCCGCATAATAGAGCGCAACACAACTATTCCTACCAGTCGCACCATGACTTTTACTACAACTGAAGATGCCCAGACTTCAGTCGAGGTGCATGCTTTACAGGGTGAGCGCGAATTGGCTGCTGACAACAAGTCTTTGGCTAAGTTTCATCTCACCGGCATCCCTGGTGCTCCACGGGGAGTACCAAAAATTGAAGTTACTTTCGATATTGATGCTGATGGCATTGTTCATTGCTCAGCCCGCGACCATGGTTCGGGTATCAAGCATTCAGTTACCATTCAACGCACTACTGGTTTGAGCCCTGGTGAAGTTGAGCATCTTCAACGCGAAGCAGAGGAATTTGCTGATCAAGATAAATTGGTGAGGGAGCGCATCTCTACTCGCGTTCAAGCTGAGTCTATGTGTGCCGAAGCTGAAAGGACTGTAACAAAATACGGCGACCGAGTCGATAAAGTGCATGTCGATAAGGTGATGAAGGCTGTAGAGCTAGTCAAGGAAGCCCTTGTTCAGGACAACGCTACTGAATTGAAGCAGTTAGTTGCCGGTCTTGATGTATCGCTGCTTGATTTGGGTCGCGTTATTCACTCAGGCAATCGTCAATCGCAGCCCCGCAAAGAAGAGCGTCAGGCGACAGCGCCTAATGCCGGTAAAAAGAAGCCAAACTATGTCGAAGATCGTCCCATTGAGCTAGGTGAGGTGGGGCGTCCCAGTCAACAGGTATCAAGCTCATTGATAGATAAAGACTCACTGCTCGACCATGATTTAGCATTAGATCAAGATTCTCGAGATTCTTCTGCGCAAATTGTGAATAGTGACTGTGAATAGTAAAGAAAACTGATTAAGGCAAAGAAAAATTTTGCGACAGACCTTCTATTTTGACCTTTAATTAGAAGAGCTGTAAAAAAGTGAATGGATAAACCAAAGGTGCTCGCTTGGAAACTATGGCAAAACGTGATTATTATGAAGTTCTAGGTTTAGCCCGCGGGGCTTCCGCCGATGAGATCAAGAAGTCTTTTCGCAACCGCGCTAGACAACTTCACCCAGATAACAAAGAAAGTGGCGACGAAGCAGCATTTAAAGAGCTTGCTGAAGCCTATGAAGTACTTTCAGACGAGCAAAAGAAATCTTCTTACGATCGCTATGGCCACGAAGGTGTGAAGGGTTCGACCCGCGATTTTGATAACGTCGATTTCAGTTCCTTCCAAGGCTTTGGCATGGAAGATATTATCGATGCACTCTTTGGCGGCGGCATGCGTGGTGGATTTTCTGGTGGAGGCGGCGGCAGTCGCTCAGGACCACGTCAGGGTGCTCACTTGCGCTATGATCTTGATTTAGAGTTTCTTGATTCGGTCTTTGGCTTAGAAAAGAAGATTACTGTCAAACGACTAGAAGATTGCACTACCTGCGAAGGTAGCGGGGCAGCTCCTGGTAGCAACCTTTCTACTTGCAATACTTGCCAGGGCCAAGGTCAAGTCAAACAGTTGGTTAACATGCTGTTTATGCAGAGTTACCAGATTATTGCTTGTCCGGATTGTGCTGGCTCAGGTAAGAAAATCGAGAAGCCTTGCAAAGATTGTAAGGGTGCTGGCCAAACGAGAAAGTCGCGTGAATTTGAAGTCAAAGTTCCAGCCGGTGTTAAAGACGGCGATCGCCTTAAGCTCCAGGGAGCTGGTGACAAAGGTCCGCGCGGTGGTGCCTTTGGAGACTTGTTTGTTGTATTGAATGTCAAAGACCATCCTGAGTTCGTCCGCGATGGCTTTACCATTCATGTTAAGCAAACAATCAGCTTCTCTATGGCTGCCCTTGGTGCCGAAATTTTGGTGCCTACAGTGGAAGGAGCGAAGGTTTTGAAAGTGCCTGCAGGTACTCAATCTTCAAGCCAATTGGTGATGAGAGATTTGGGTGTGCCGCATCTGAATAATCCATCGAGGCGTGGTGATCATGTGGTGCACGTGGTTGTTGAAACCCCAACCAAGCTCAGCGGCGAAGAGCGTAAATTACTTGAGCAGCTAGCTGAAATTCGCCATGAGAAATTGAAAGTGAGTGCTCCGGTACCTGATAAGTCAGATGCTACCGGCGAAAAGGGCGAAAAGGGCGAAAAGGAATCTTCGAGTACTGATCACAAAGCCGATAATAAGAATTCACAGAGCGGCAGCAATAGTAAGAAGAAAAAATCACACGAGAAAGATCCTGAACCAGCTGAAGCTGAAGATAAAGGAATCTTCGATAAGATTGTCGACGTTTTTAGGCCTAAAGAGTAATTCTTGCAAGCTTTCTACCCTAGCACTACAAATGATTGCTTTGAGCCCAGGCTGGCAAAGTCTTCCTTTGTATTGAGGAGGTTTTTTGCTGTCGCCCTTTTGCTTGTGGCCTTCACTCAAGTGCTGCCAGCCTATGCCACGCGACAAAGTCCTGAACTCGTTTTAGCTCTTAAGAGTATCTTTCCTGAATGTCGCTTGCGCCTTGATGGTGCCTTGGAGACTAAAGAGGGTGATCTGTACTTGCCAGTGATGCCACCACAAGTGCTCAAGAAACCACAAGTGAAACTACTTGAAGTTTACCCCTTGCAGCAGTCCGCCAAAGTTAAGCCGCAGGTGCTTTTCTTTGATAATGGGGTGACTTTTATTCGGGTAATTGTCAGCGGTAAGAACAGAACTTTTCTGCCATTTGCTTCACTTAGTGAGAAAGGACGAAAGACAGTTCTCGCTGGACACCTTGCCGATGACTTGATTGTGCCTGAAGGTTTTATTTTGCCAACTACATTTAAGACTGTTGTTGGTCAGACTGCTGTGCCTCTGGGGGAGCCAGCAAAAGAAATCGTGGCCACTAGTGTACCTCTGGTGAATCCCGGTAATACCCAAGCAAAGACCTCTAGACAAGGTATTTTTCTGACGTCGCGTAATTCCGGAAATATCACTCTAGTTGATCAAGCGACCTGGAAGAAAATAAGCGATTTCCCCACCGAAGGGACGCCGGCCGGCATGGCCTACGTTTCCGGGCGATTATACATTGCCGATATGAGCAAGAATCGCATTCTTATTCTCGATACTAAGGCTAAACAATTCGTTGGTCAGATCGATTTGCTACCTAAGGCTGCACCAAAATCGGTGGTTGCCCTTGCTAATGGCAAACTACTTTATGTATCAGAGAGCGGAACTGCTGATGTTGCTGTGGTGGAAGTTGATACCAGTAAGGTCTTACTGCGCACAAAAGTTCCGCCGGGGCCGGGCCGCATGGCGATGACGCCCAATGGCAACACTGTGTTGGTGCTCAATACCATTACTGGTCAGGTGACTTTCATATCTACCTTGAATCAAAGGGTTTTGGGCAGCATTGTTGTTGGTGCCAATCCAACTGCAGTTGTGGTTTCGCCCGATGGCAAGACAGCCTATGTATCTTGCCGTGGTGAACTCAATCATATTGCCGTAATCGATATTGCCAAACGGGGCATTCTTGCAAATATCAAAACAGGCAATGGACCTACCGGGCTTGCTATTTCAGCTGACGGAGCCACTCTCTATAACGCCATTGCCAAAGACAATATGATTGCAGTTTTTGATACTGCCAGCAAAGCGTCAGTTAAGCAAATCAAGTTGCCTCTCGACATTGATTTTCCTGGCAATATTTTTCTCTTACCTGACGGAAAAAAACTGATTGTTTCGAGTGCCACCACCACAGCCTTTGGTGTGCTCAATATCGAAACCGGCGAATTTGAATGCCAGCCTGTAATCGGCCACAGCTCTGACGAAATTATTGCTGCCCCAGTAGAGTAAGTTACTTACTAGTGTTTACTCTTTTGCTGCTGCATCAGATCTGATTCTTTTGCTCTCACAGCTTCATCATGAGCCGCTAAAACAAATTAGTCGCGATTAGGATTAGGGGCGCCATCTGTATGCACTTTGTTGAGGAAGCGTGTGATTGAGCCTTGATAGAGTAAATCGACTGTACCAGTAGGGCCGTTTCTTTGTTTGGCGATAATGATTTCGGCTTCGCCCCGCTGTTCAGTTTCGGGGTTGTAGTATTCATCGCGATAAATGAACATAACTAAGTCGGCGTCTTGCTCGATTGAGCCCGATTCTCTCAAGTCTGAGAGCATTGGTCGCTTGTTCTGGCGAGCTTCTACTGCCCGGGAGAGCTGGGAGAGTGCGATTACTGGCACGGATAATTCCCGGGCCAGGGTCTTTAGCGAACGGGAAATTTCAGATACTTCTTGCACCCGGTTATCGGTGGCTTTACGGCCTTGCAATAACTGAATGTAGTCGATGATGATCATACCGAGAGCTTTGTTTTCAGCTTTTAGTCGGCGACACTTGGCGCGAATTTCAAGAACGTTAACCATGGCTGAGTCATCAATAAAAATTGGT
Source organism: uncultured bacterium (assembly GCA_913063055.1). Classification (GTDB taxonomy): domain Bacteria; phylum Cyanobacteriota; class Vampirovibrionia; order Obscuribacterales; family Obscuribacteraceae. The sequence goes on along the minus strand of CAJXZK010000061.1, from coordinate 18,079 downwards.
GCTTCGCCAAGTCGACCCATGGCCATAGCCAGGGCCTGCCAGTCGTTGGTATGCAGGTGACCAGTACGCAGACGGTTAGAGTCAATTTTTGCTTCAGCACAGAGCATTCTCTGTACGAGCGATTCTTTTGACATTTCTAGCGAGAAAATAGCGCAAGGGGTGCCGTGTTCGACAGCACAGGCCTGGGCGATGTTGAGTACGAAGGCTGTTTTGCCCATGGAAGGACGAGCGGCAATAATGACCAAATCTGATGGCTGAAAACCTGATGTCATGGCATCAAGGTCGTAGAAGCCAGACGGGGTGCCAGAGAGTGTGTCTTTGTTTTCGTAGCGTTCTTCAATCTTTTGGAAGGAAGCTTCGACGATGTGCTTAATATGCACCATTTGCTGCATATTGCGGCGCTGGGCCAGGTTGAAGATCATGTGCTCAGCTTTATCTAAAGCTGTGTCAGCATCAGTTTCTTCATAACAACTGCCAACGATTTCAGTACCAGCCTTAATCAAACTGCGCAGTAGAGCTTTTTCTTGTACTAACTTGGCGTAATACTCGAGGTTGGCTGTGGTGGCCACAGATCTTGAGAGGTCAGTAATATAGAGGCGGCCGCCCACTAACTCAAGTTTGCCCTGGTCTTGGAGAAAGGCTGAGATAGTGACGATGTCGATGGGTTCGTTCTTTTCGTATAGATCTAGAACAGCGGCATAAATGACTTGGTGGGCCTTTCTGTAAAAATACTCCGGCTCCAGTACATCTACAACTCGGGAGACTCCATCACCGCTGACGAGGAGGGCTCCGAGAACGGCCTGCTCAGCATCGAGAGACTGCGGTGGCAATCTCTCCATGGTGGAATCGGTCATAGGTGATAGTTCTGCGCTCATGAATACCTAAACGCTCGCATAACGAAAATAGTTCAATATAAGGTGATAGATTCAGTTTATCCTGAGTTTAGCCTGAAGCACAGCGAAAGTTAGCTCTTACTGCCTAAACAAAATAAAAGTTAGGGGCCATTTTATAGGCCCCTAATATCTTTAATATATGCGCAGTGCCTCTTTGGCTATATCAGTCGTCGTCGAGGGACGACATATCACCGGTTGGCAAGCCCAGCTCCCAGGCTTTCAACAGTCGCCGCATGATCTTGCCAGAACGGGTTTTGGGCAAGGTCTCCTTAACTTCGATTTCGCGAGGATAAGCATGGGCAGCCAATGTCTTTTTGCAGTGCTCTTTGATTTCGTCAATTAGCTCGTCGGTTACTTTGACGTCATTAGACATAACAATGAAAGCTTTGATGATTTCGCCGCGCTCATGGTCTGGTTTGCCAATTACGCCGGCTTCAGCCACAGCGTAGTGCTCCACTAGAGCCGATTCAACTTCAAAAGGACCAACGCGGTGGCCAGAAGTATTGATAACGTCATCGGCCCGACCAACAAACCAGAAATAGCCGTCTTCGTCTTTCCAGGCATTGTCGCCAGAGAAGTACCAACCTGGAATTTTGAAATATTCGTGGAATTTAGGCTCGTTGCGCCAGACTGTTCTAAGCATGGCTGGCCAGCCTGGTCTGACCACCAGGCGTCCTAGTTCGCCAGCTTCTAGTTCTTCACCGTCATCATCAACTATGGCGCCGTAAACGCCAGGCAAAGGTTTGCCCATAGAGCCTGGCTTAATTGGGTTGCAGGGCAAATTGGCAATAAGTTGCATGCCGGTTTCAGTTTGCCACCAGTTGTCGTGGATGGGCAGTCCGTAGACTTTCATACCCCAGCGCACAACTTCAGGGTTGAGAGGCTCACCCACCGAAAGTATATGACGCAGGCTTGCTAGCGAATGTTCGTAGACAGCTTCGTCGCCAGCCTTCATCAGCATGCGCAGCGCTGTTGGTGCGGTGTACCAAACTGTCACTTTGAGCTTGTCGATTACTTGATACCAGCTGGCGGCATCAAAACGACCTTCATAGCTGACACAAGAAGCACCGTTTGACCAGGGGCCAAAGATACCGTATACGGTGCCAGTTACCCAGCCTGGATCGGCTGTGCACCAGTAAATATCGTCATCTTTAAGATCGAGCACCCACTTGGTGGTCATATGCTGACCAAGAATGTCATTGTGTACATGCACCACGCCTTTAGGCTTGCCAGTGGTGCCAGAGGTGTAGAGCAGATAGAGTGGATCTTCAGGATCCATCGGCTCACACTTTAGCTCAGTTGACTGGTTAGCAACTAAGGAGTTGTAGCAGAGTTCGCCATTCTTCAAGTCTTTTTCGGTGGCATCTACCACAATAATGTGCTCGAGGTCTGGTAGTTCTTTTTTGATGCCGTCAATTTTGTCTTTGAGGGCTGGATTAGTGATCACTACTTTGGCTTCAGAATCTTGCAAGCGATCGCGCAGAGCATCTGGGCCGAAGGCTGAGAAAAGAGGTCCGGCTATGGCGCCAATTTTAGCAATGGCTATGGTGGCAATATAAAGCTCGGCTACCCGGGGGAGGAAGACGAAAACCCGGTCGCCTTTCTTGATGCCAATAGACTTAAGGGCATTGCCGAGACGATTGGCTGCTTCGTATATTTCAAGGAAGGTGAATTTGGTCAAATCGCCCTTGGGATCGACTGAATAGAGGGCGACCTTGTTTTTGCGACCATTCACAAGATGGCGGTCGACAGCGTTGTAAGCGGCGTTAACTTTGCCACCGGCAAAGTAGGATATTTCGCGCTTAGCATCTTCCCAGGAGAAGGTGTTGTAGGTTGTCTCGTAGTCTTCTAAGTTGCAGCGCACGGGAAACTTTTTGATGATTTCCTGTCTCACGCCTTTAGGTGTTTTGTGCGGCTCGGTAGAGAGCTGATCGACAGTTTGAGCAGCGTTTTTAGCCTTGTGGCCGGTATTCTTAGAGCCAGAGCTGGACGAACCCTTAGGATCCTTTTCGACAACCTTCATAAATTCCTCCAAAAGGGCGGATGATTAAACGCGTGAATATGAGACTATCTCGACCATTAGTTGTGGCCCCGACTGGGCCTTCAAAAATGCAAAGGTCAGAATATAGGAGAGTAAGTGTAACGCTTGTTAAGGTTCATTGCTCATCTTTAAGGGGGGTCTGGTCTTAAAATTACGAAAGCTGCGGCCTGATAATATTAAAATTTAAACAGGCGAGCTTTATTGGGTACATAGCTCATAGGCAGTTAAATCTAAGGTAAGTGTAAATGTCGCAAGTCTGGATTGATCACAAAGACGCAGCCAATAAGGCTCTTGATGCTAAAGATTGGGACCTTGCTATAAAGGAATGGCAAGCAGCCCTGGAAGAAGCAGAGAAGTTTGCTAAGGGTGATGGTCGCCTGGTTACATCAATAGAAGGCTTGGCTCAGGTGCAGTTTCTCAAAGGAAACCATGCTGAGTCTGAATCACTTTACAAGCGAGCTCTGGCCTTAAGAGAGAGTGCCCAGGGTAATGATCATCAGGACATTGCCACAGTGCTCAATAATCTGGGCGCGGTTTACTTTAAGCGGGGCTTCTATAAAGATGCCATGAGTCACTTTGAGCGGTCTTTAGCTCTGCGGCGCAAGTGTTTTCCAGCTGAGCATCTAGAAGTTGGTAAGTCGCTCTATCATCTCGCTCTTGTTTGTCATGCCGAGCAGCGCTATGACGAGGCTGACGGACACTATCGCAAGAGTCTTGATATCAAGAATAAGTCTCTCGGCAATAATCATCCAGACTTGATCAATCTATTGCGCAATTACGCCCACTTGCTGCGCAAGACCTCACGCGATTCAATTGCCTCTCAAATGGAGCAGTTTGCTAGTGGTATCGAGTCTAAGCTGAAGGCTTAGACTAACTAAAGACAGAATAATTGAAAACTATTTGCCCATATCCCGACTGCCATTCAGTGTTTGAGGTGGTAGGAGAGCAATATCAACTCAGTGATCGTTTTGGCTGCGGGCAGTGTCCAGCATGCGGTCGCAATTGTGTGGCTCGACCACAAGAACTAATTACTCAACTGGCTGGCAAGCGAGCTATCAATACCGCTGATGTAACCACTGATAGATCAATTTCCGCTGGCGATCCTGATGTCGCTAAGTTAGTAGTGGTGCTCGATGACATTCGCAGTTTGCATAATGTTGGCGCGGTTTTTCGCACCGCTGATGCTGCGGGATTTTCTCATGTTTATCTTAGTGGCATCACCGGTGTGCCACCACGAAAGGAAATTTCCAAAGTCAGTCTTGGCGCTGAAGATTGGGTGCCTTACTCCTATCACCTCTTTCTACCTGAGATATTGCTGCCGCTTAAAGCCGCTGGCTATAGCATTGTCGCTTTGGAGCGCAATCAAAATTCGCGCTCGCTCTATCAAGCCTTGAGCAGTGGTGCCTTGAAATTGCCGCTATGTTTGCTTGTGGGAAATGAAGTTCAGGGGGTTTCAATCGAAGCTCTGGAGCTCTGTGATCAGGTGTGCCATCTCAATATGCGCGGCAAGAAAGAGTCACTGAATGCCTCTGTAGCTTTTGGTGTCGCCGCCTATTTTCTGGCAGAGTCTTTGCTTTAGCTAAACACCGAGAATTGCATAAACAGGCTCAGAGCGGTTAAGCATAAGAAAATTAGGCCAGCAATCAGAGCTGCCTTAGAGTCAGAAGCGATTTCTTCACCCTTAATATCGAAGCCCACCATGCGAGCACGCATGAAACAAAGTGCTGTAATTAGACTTAAAAAGATTGGCACCAGGTGATGCATAAGGGCTAAGGGAAGCACGGGATCGGTCATTATATAAACTGTGGTTGGCTTTTCTGGTGGCTTGGCATTAGCAACGGCGCCGAGGTCTTTTTCTGCTGTTGGCTCAATTGAGCTGTCAGCTGGCTTTTCGACTGGTGTGCTATCTTTTTGTTTGCTCGCTTTTTTCGATCTTTTATTATTTTTCGTTGCTACTTTTGTTTTCTTTTCCGGGCTACTTGCCGTCTTGCTAACTGTGTCACTGCCTGCCGCTAAGACGAAAATTTGATCATTGTCAGTGGTGAGAAAACGACCATTTCGGTTGCAGCCGCGCACGAAAAATTTAGTACATTTGAGAATGTTGTTTTCATTGTATAGGGCGCCATAACAGCCAATGTAGCCTGGTAGATTAGATTCATCTGTGCCTAGATGTACTCCTCCTTCAAGGTTGAGCTTCATGTCGGAGCCGTCTTTATCTGTAGTGCGGTCCGAGATGATCTGCAAGCTCATAGCTTTGCCGTTATAGGGGCTGCTGTAGGCGAATTGAAACTCAGCACCGGGCGGAATCGTTCTTGGGTATTCACCACTGCTGAGGAAATAGGCCTGAGCATAGTTTGTTAATTGCCGCATTTTTTCAAAGACCCGGCTATCTGGCCCGGTCGATAGATAGTAATTAATGCCATCAGCACTCTTTATTATTGAGAGACTTTCGGCCATCCAAATCTGCTTCTCGCTAACAGACTGGCTTAGGGCCGCAAACAAATCACCCCAGTTGCTCTTTATGCGCTTCAGCGGTACTTTAGTGGCTCCGCTTGGGTTGATGATTACGACTTCTGTTCCCAGAAGTCTTAGCTGCTTTTTTTGGTCAGGTGACTCATACACTGTTGTAGAGCTTTTTGTCGTTGCCGCGGCACTAGTTTTTACTGGCTTGCCCGAGAATAGGTAGAGCACCAGTCCAATTAGCACCACTACTGCAACGAAGGGGATGCCAAAGTCTTTTAGTAAGCGACCGGTGCGAATGCGACTTTGTTCGCTTTTTGACGGTCGCCTGCCTTTGGCGTTGGAGCGAGTGTTGACCTTACTGCGATTGGTCAGGCTTGCTATTGCCTCGGCTGTATAGGGTTCTTCTTCAAATTCGTCTAATTGCTCAAATTGCTGTGACTCAGGTCTCTGTGCCAGGGCATTGCCATAGCTAGCCTTTTCGTTGCTACCGTTGCGCTGCGGTGGGGATGGCATTGGCACTAGGGCCGGGTTCAGGGCTAGTGCTTCCTGGGCATTGATTTGCGGGAAGTGCACTCCGCTGGTTTCGTTGTATTTTGCCGATTGGCTAAAGCCTGTCTTGCTGGCAGGAGCAACCGGCATGTCCTTGAGCATTTCTCTGGCGAAGGCTTGCATGGCTGATTCGCCTAGCTGTCCCTGGGAGACTTCCATTGGATTGAACTGCTGGTTTGATAGCGGGTTTGCCGGAGGATTTTGTGGCGGGTTGAGCTGGTTAGCTGGCGTGATTGCATTAATAGCGTTGAGTTGACTATTGGTGGCAGCAGCTTGCTGTTGTAGCTGATTTTGAATTTGTTGTTGTACTTGTTTGAGAACCTGTTTGTGTACTTGGGGCTCTGGTGGTGGGCCAATCTCTGCTGAAGAATTGCTGGCTGCTGGTTGTTGGCTACCAATGTTGCCTGCTTGCAGGTCTTGATTGCCCTGGCTTTGCTGGCTAGGGCCTTGTTGACTGCTGCCTTGATACATCGTGGGGTCGTCGTACTGAGAGCGCATGGCACCCTGATTGCGCATCAAATTGACCAGGTAGGTGTGTCGCTCTATCAGTCTCACTGCCAATGGATTATCAGCCTGCATGCACTGCTTAGCCGTGGCGATGGCTGACTCGACGATGTGCAAGGCGTCTTCTGTTTTACCCATCATCTCGTTTGTTTCGGCAATCTTGAGCAGCATGCTCACCATGTCGGGGTGAACCCGGCCGAGGATCTTTTCGCCAATTCTGACCAGCCGCCAGTTGGTACGGAGCGAATCTTCGTAGCGCCCTACTGACTGATAAGCATCGGCAAGATTTTGCAAACATTCGGCCAGTTCAGGCGCTTCTGGCCCATTCTGCCTTTCCAGCCCACTGAGGGAGCTCTCAAATAAAGGTACGGCCTCTTCAAAGCGACCTGCCCTAGCCAGTAAATTGGCTTGTTCTAGATTATTACTGGCAGCCTGTGCGGGCATTCGAAAGTTTTCGCTTTGCATGTCCGTTACTGACCTGGGTTATTTTTATTGGAGTTCAATATGATCACAGCATTATTCACATTGGGTTCATACCCACAATGCTAGTGTCTTCTATCATGTCTGTTTACCATGTCAGAGAGATATTAGGAGTAAATCGTGGCTAGTTCGAAAACAACAATAAAGCAAAACATTGACTGGAGATATCATCGCTCTGGATGCTCAACCTGTCAGAAGACTGAAGATTTCTTGGCGCAGCATCAGCTTGGCGCAGTTGAGATGGTCGAAGCCAAGAGGAAAACGCTTGGTGCCGCTGAGGCCCTTGATTTGGCGCAGTCGGTTGACGAGATTTATGCCACCAAAGGCAGTAATCGAGTCTATTTCAATCTCAAACAAGAAAAGCCTGAGCAAGACAAGCTGCTAGCAGCCATGCTCGGACCAACCGGTAACTTGCGAGCTCCTATTTTGCGCAAGGGTCGCGTACTTTTGGTTGGTTTTGACAAAGAAAACTACAGCAAAGTGCTCCTGGATTAATGCTTGAAATTACTTTCGCTGACAGCAAAAAGAGGGTCTAGCATTAGACCCTCTTCTCTTAAATTCTTCGTTTCTTAAGTGCTCGATTGCTGATCGTCGAAGTGCGTATCGTCGGTAAGGAAGCCAATTACTAGACCGCTTACGGCGCCGACCACTAAGCCCCAAGCCAGACCACCTTTCCAGCCAAACATTGGCACTACGCTGACAGGCAGGGGCCAAACTTTGATCACTTCGAACGAACCAGCTACAACAAGGGCCGAAATGATGCTGATGACAAACATCGCGGCAATGGGAAGTGAGGAACTGGTGGCTTTCTTGGTACCCATTTATAACGTCCTACTGCACTTTTGACTGAAATACAGAAGAAATTGTAGCACCGCCAGGGGTGAAGCAGCCCAGGTTTCTCACTGGCTTAACAGAGTAAATACATTCTCTAAACTTCAAAAAATCTCATACTAATAGGCTCGCTGGCTCAATAAGCCCAACCCGGCAATGGTTTTAGCATCCTGTATTTGGCCATTGTGAACCATAGCCCAGGCTTCGCTTAAGCTTAGTTCGATTACTTCGGTTTCTTCGTCGAAGTCAAGGTTTTTGCCTTTATATGTGAGATTTTCGGCCAGGTATATATAAATAATCTCGTTGCAGAAGCCCGGCGCGCTGTACATTCTTGAAAGTTCTTGCCAATTCTCGGCCAGGTAACCGGTTTCTTCGGTCAGCTCCCTTTGGGCAGCTGGAAAAGGATCTTCCCCTGCTTCAATTCTTCCAGCTGGTAGTTCGATTAGTTCTCTATCCACTGAATAGCGATATTGCTTCACTAGTATTACTTTTTTTTCGTTTGTTAAACCAGCGATTACCACGCCACCGTTGTGTTCGACCACTTCTCTGGTGGCGACAGTGTTGTCAACATTGAGGGTGTCCACTCGCAAATTGATAATTGCGCCTTCCCAGATTCGTTCGGTTGATACGCAATGATCCTTGGTAAAAAGCATTAGTTCCTCATAATCGCGCCAAAGTAACGGCTTATCCTAAAGCAAAGCATTGGCAGTAGCAATCATCTAGAATTTAGTGGTGATTGCTACTTTCAGTCTTTAAGTAAATTTTGAATTACCAGCAAAGTCTTGACTACATAAAGTCGCTTGTGCCGACTTTAGAGCGACCAAGCCTTAGGCGTATAGAAGAATTCTTCAATACCCAAGGTTTGCCGCAGTCAACTCTTGATTGTTTTCATGTGGGGGGCACCAATGGCAAGGGCTCTGTTAGCACCTTAATCGCTTCAATGCTTGAGGCTCTTGGCCATCGCTGTGGCAAATTTACTGGACCTCATTTGCTCTCTTTCAATGAGCGCTTTGTCATCAATGGCCAAGCCATTGCTGCTGAGCCTTTTGCTCAGGTGGCAAGTGCAACTAAAGAGTTATCAGATCAGTTTGCTCTAAATCATCCAGATTTGGGTGCTCTCACTTGGTTTGAGTTTCTTACGGCTATGGCTGTTGCCTACTTTAAGCAAGAGCAAGTGCGCTACAGCGTGTTCGAGGTTGGAATGGGGGGCCGTTTTGATGCCACCAATATCTTGACTAATGTGCGTGCCACTGTTTTGACAAATGTCGATCTTGATCACATGCAGTTTCTTGGTGACACCAGAGAAAAAATTGCTTTCGAAAAATCTGGAATAATTAAGACCGGTGTTCCTGTTGTCACCACCTGTGATGGCGCAGCTTTGGCTGTCATTGCCGCTCGAGCTGAGGAGCTACAATGCCCTATGTTGTGCTCACTCATTTGGCAGATAGTCATGACTTAAATGATTTGTTTGAGAATTTTGAGATTCAATATTTTGGTCTAGATCATGAAAAAAATAAGCTTAGTGATTTTGTTGAATTGCTCAAGAGAGAGTTTTTTGCAGAGGCCAATCAGCCACGATTTGTTTCGGGCTTGAGCGGTTCATATCAGAGAGTAAATATTCTGACTGCGCTAATAGCCTTGGGCGCTAGTGGAATCTTGACTGAGCATTTGTTGGCCAGTCCTGAACACAGGCAGGCTACCATTCAATCACTTAAGCTAGGTTTGTCAAAGGCCAGCTGGCCTGGTCGGTTTGAAATATTTGAAAATCCCAAAATGATTCTGGACGGAGCTCACAATCCCCATGGTGCCAAAGCTCTAAGAGCTTCGTTGTTAGAGAAGTTTGGTCAAGTAAATTTTGTTTTTCTCCTCACTTGTTTTGAAAACAAAGATGCCGAAGAACTACTGCATTCGCTGTTGGGGCCAGGTGATACGATTTTTGCTTTGGCACCAGAGAGTGAGCGAAAGATGCACCGACCAGAATATTTACTGAGCATTGCTCAAGCTGCTGGTGCTCACGGATATGTGGTCGAGAACTGCGCTGAAGCCGCACACCGCAGTCAAGAAATCTTGGCAAACAACAGTGCTTATGCACCTTACCTAATTGCCGCAGGGTCTTTTGCCACGGTGCGAGAGGCTAGCCGCTATATAAATTCTCAAAGACTAGGTAAAATCGAATCACATCAGGGGTGATAAGTTGAATTCTGACCATACTTTTAATCTGGCTGGGCACATCAGGCATCAAGGTCTGTCGTTGGCTGGAGTGAGGGTCTTGCTGTTTGACCAGTTCGCTCATGAGAGTGATAGCTTGGTTGGGGCCGAGCCTCTGCGTGAACTGAAGACCGGAGCTAAAGGTGACTTCTCATTTTCGGTCAAGACCGGCGTTTATCGTATTGAAGTTGTTCCAGCCTCGGCTACGCGTATTCTTGGTCATTCGCTTTCGGAGATTAAAGTAACTACTAATACTAATCTCAATATTTCCCTTGCCACTGGCTCGATTGTCTCAGGTCGAATTAATAGCTCGTCTAAGGAAAATTCTAATTTAACAGTAGAAATGCTCACTGGAACTGAAGTTGTCGTTTTGGGGATCGAGCCATCGTCTTATAAGGCTGTCAGTCCAGTTGCTGAGGATGGCAGCTTTAGCTTGGTGGTGCCCAGGGGAAAGTATCATATTGCCTTGCGCTGTTCTCAATTCGACAGCGAAGACCGAGAAACTTTGGCTCCTGCTAAATTCAAGCTAGTTTCGACGCACAGTGATGTTATAGCGATTTCGCACGATGTTGATTTAACTCTTGAATGGCCAGAACTTTTTCCCTTTATTGGAGAAATCGTTGATCATTCCGGCCACCCTGTGGCTAATGCCTTGGTCATTGTTGAACCGGCAGTTTCGCGACGCAGTTTGCTTTTGAGTGAGCTCAGTTTCGCTGCTCGCACTTTAAGTGATGAGATGGGGCGTTTTCAGCTATCACTTGAAGCCGGCACCTACGATATTGTTGTTGAACCGCCTGACTCGATGCTGTTTGGCTGCGTAGAGAAAGACCTTAATGTCACTGAGAGCTGTCAGCATCGCTTTGTTCTGGCTCAAGGTCATCGCCTAAAAGGGCAAGTGGTTTTCGATGATCATCTACTGTCTCAGAGTCTTGTGCGCGTGCAACGTGTTGATGGGCAGAAGCAAGAATATATAACTCGTACTGATAGTGATGGTCAGTTCGCAATTACAATTCCTGATGGCAGCTATAAACTAATTGTGCAGGCCCATCCAAAGGATTCACCGCCTGTCACAATTGATGGTGCTGAGTATAGTGCCCTGGCGCCCTGGACACGCAACATTGTCGTCGGTGGTGATACTCACGTTGCTGTGCGCTTATCTTTGGGTACGGCGCTCAGGGGTCGCATTTGTGACGATTCCGGCCAGGCTCGCTCTAGCGTCAAAGTCTCTGTCTATGCCGCTCACTCGGGTCACGCTCAGCTTTTGCCAGAGGGACGAAGTGCCCTCGCCTATGGTATCACCGATGGCGAAGGTTGCTATTGTTTGTTCTTGACCCCTGGCCAGTACTGGTTGGTGGTTCACAATGATTTTTCTAATGCCAAGCTAGTTGAGATTGCTAGCGAGCCAGTGACAGAAGATATAGTTTGGCACGGCTGGTCGCAAATTAAGTTTGAAGTTATTGGTGAAGACAATCAGTTGATACCCCGCTGCCAGGTCTTCTATCAGCCCTATGGCTCTGATTTAGATCTCGACTGGGAAGAGTCGCTCTCTAGCAAGGGAACCTTGGCCCTTCCCCATGGCTATGTGCTTACAGGCGAGCAGGGCACCTGTCTTTTGACCTTGCCCTCTGGGGTGTATACCTTTAGGTTTACTCCACCGGATGCTGGCTCTTTTCAAGAAAAAACAATCAGGCAACTCTCTGTAAGTGCGGATCTCAGTCGTCGCGTCACTCTTGAGCTTAAAAACTCTGCAACTTTTGGTGGTTGAATGAAAATGGCTAGGCTAGCTAATGGCTTTTTCAGCAGCTTCTTTGGGTCTGCATGTTTAGTCGCAAGCCTAGCGTCATGCAGCAACGGCGATGTTAGTCAGCCAGTTAGTGTCACGGCCGCTCCTCTAGCTCTGCATACTAGTTACTTCAAAGATAGTAAGTCTAAAGACTTTCGCTCTCTTGATGAGAGCGTGCTCAAAGACCCGAATTTCGATGCTTTTACAATCTGGTTCTTTCATTGCTTTGCCGATTTTCAAACGCAAGATGAGCACGTCGACGATACTTCTGGTGCTTCATCGGTGCGGCTTAAAATTAAGGCAGTGCAAATTCGCTTGAGCTGCCCTATCACCATTTGGCTGGCGAAGGATTCATCAGTTTTAGTCCGTGAACATGAAAAAGGTCATGTCTATATTTGTAGCAAAGTCTATGGTCGTGCCCCTAAAGTGGCTCGAGATGCAGCTCTTCTTGTTGTTGGTAAAAGCTATAATGGCATGGGTCGCAACCCTGCCGCTGCTCGGCAGATGGCTATCGCTCAAGCTGAAGGCGATATTGCCCAGATTTTTCGTGAAAAAATCGTCGCTTTGGCCGACGAGATATCCACTGCCTATGACGCTTTGTGCAGCGATGATCTTGCTGTAAATTCGGGCAAAAACTCCAAGAAAACACAGCAAGCACTTGCTGATTTGGCCTATCAGCAAGTGCTTGAAAGAGCAGTAACGTTTCTCTGAAACGACTTAGTGCAGTCTGCTTTTGATTCCGTTGAGCTTAGCTGAGAACTTTTGAGCCTCAGCTCCGCGGTTGTTTTGAGTTAAGACTGTGATTATGCGCTCGTAAACACCTTCAATACGGGCACTGAGAGGGTCTCCTAGTTCTTGCTCCTGGCGAGCTAAGGCCCTGTCTGGGTCAGTCAATACTTCGCTGTCTGGCATTGTTGAAGCGCCAACGTGTCGACCCTTGGTGCTCTTCTTCACGTCAGAGCTAGCTGTTGTTGTGGCAGCAGGCTTAGTTGGTTTGATTTCTTTGGCATTCTTCGCTCTTTCTTCTTGTTCATCTAGAGCCGATATTAGCTTGCCGATGGCAGCATGGGCTTGCTCATCGTCCCCAACTGAAATCATTCGTTCTACATCAAAGAAGCTGCGCAGAAATGGTCCTACTCCGACACCTTTACTGTCGAGATTTTTTAACTTGCCCAGAGCTTTGTCACGCAAATCTTTGTCTGCACCGTCTACAGTGGCAAGCCCTTGGACGTCAACTTTAGTTGTGACTGTGACAATTTGAACTGGTGTAAGAGCCGATTGAAGGCTGCTATCAAGGCGGCTTAATTGACTAGCGTCGAAATCGATTTGCTTGAAACTCCCTTTCATGGTCGGATCGGCAAAACTGACTTTTACTTTTTTTGCGGATGTTCCGACTGTCTCGATGGCTTTTTCTGCAATTTTCAAAGCTTCATAGCGCATATCGCGCTCGGTCATATCGCTGTCAGCATCGGCAATAACCTCTAGGGTGTCGCCCACCATATTAGTATCGATATGTTTGGTACTGCGTGCCGATTCTCGTTGTTGCAAGTAAGCTGACAGGCGGTTGGCCGGATCATTGACTTCATCGTCTTTGATTGTTAGTGAAGCGAGCAGTTGTTCTTTGCCGAGTTGACCAGAGCCGAAAGCTTTGACATCACCTGCGGTGACCGATACGATTTTGCGTTTGTTTCTATTGATTGAGTTGTAGAAGTAAACAGTGACACGACCTATGTCAGTGGGTGCCAGGTCTATTGTCGTTTTTGCTATTAAAAGTGCTTCGATTTTGCAGTCATTGTCGTTGGCGCGAGTATTACGGTAAGTCGATATATATACTTCGCTGCCATTTATTGCAGCCCTGACCCCAGTTCCGTTGGCCAAAATTTTGGCTTGATCTACAGCTTTGACTATTTGATTGACTGTAACTGCAGCTTGAGCTGAATATTGCAAGCCGCTGCTCAGTCCAATTGACAGTAGGGTAGCCAGGGCCAGTGAATTGATTTTGCGGCTGGTAGCTTTGCGCGACACTATACTTCCTCACTCTGTAGACTACGAAATAAGGTTCATTTTAGCAGTCCTTGATGAATTTCTGCCAATCTGCTGCCTTCTTCACATCGTTCATCTTGGAAACGGATAGTAATTGATTCGTGACTTTGCAGTAATCTATTTATTATGGAAACATAGTTTAGTACTGAGAATTAAAGATGCGTTTTCTTACTGCCTTTATAGTAGCCAATTGTTTGGCTCTGATAATGCTCCAGCCTGTCAGCGCTAAGGGACTCAAGCGTCTCGATCTGGTGGTCAGCGGAAGTAGTTGTGCTTCTTGCTTGATTCGCATTGAGAAGAAGCTAAGAACTACTCCTGGTGTGCTCAAAGCCATGGTCTCTGTTTATCGACCCTATCCAGCTGTGGTTATTTACAACTCTGATAAGACTTCTCTAGCGGCACTCACGAAAGTGCTTGAGTCTGAGAAAGCAAGCGCTGAAAAAATTGTCGAGGTTCAGGTAAAAGAAGTACCAGCACTGCTGTTGCCAGCAAGCAACTAGCATTCGTCAAGGTTCAGGTTGGTCTTGGCGGTGCAATACCCACGATTGCCTCAGAGGCCTGCGTGTTTATGGTCATTTCAGGCCCTAGGCTGAGAAATGGTATTGGCACGGGCAAGACAATGGTGACTGTGCATTTGACGTTAGCCATGCCGTCATGGGTGCCATCGTACTTATCGAGTTTGAGTACCAAGTTTTTATACGTCGGCGACTTATTAAAATTCGTTTCTACGTCAGCTACTGCTGTTGTGGCTTCCGCCAGGTCAGAAGCATTTGCTGCAGCTCTTGCTGCTTGTTTGGCTAAATCATTGCAGATATCACCGCCGATGTAGACTACGGCCAGATCAATAATGGCTAGAACAATTGGCACAAGGACAATTGAGCCTACTAATACTTCGATGATGCTCTGCCCACGAGGGCCGCGCCTGCGATTGACTTTGAATAAGTTGTTCAAGTTGGAACGATCCATCGATTTGCCACCTGACTATTCTAACTGGGGATGTTCTCAATCACTGAACGACCGCTAAATTTAAAGGTTACTGGTTTGTTCAGACCAGGTATAGGGAGGGGAAATGGAATCTGAAGGAATGGTCGACACTCAACTTGTAAGTTGAGGTGAATGAACTTGACCTTGTTAGAGCCTTCATTGAGGTCGATGTAGCAAGTTTGTACAGGTACAGAACCGGTACTAGCAAATCGACCAAGGCCGAGTTGAAGCCAATTATTGATTATGTTATTGAGGGCACCGGTGGGCGAGGTGCTGGCTGTAAGGTCTGCCTTCAGTGCTGGGGGAGTTGTGCTGTTGTCTAAGACCAACACATTTTCGATGGCGGCCTGACGTAGTAGGAGGGTGTCTAAATAGAGGCAGTCGGCATAAGAAATAGCCATACCGATCAAATTTAGAAAGGGAAAGAAGAAGACCATGATAAAGATGAACAGAGCTGGAGCGAATTCAGTAATTGCGCTCCCTCTATGTGTGCGTAACGATCTTACGTTACGAAGCTCGCTGCCTAAGTGTTTCATCTAAATATCCGCTGCAAGTCAATAAATTCTATTAAAAGGTCGTACATGGTAGATTATGCCCCTATCTGGGCAGCTTTCAACGTTTATTCTTATACGTTCAAAGGTTTTCACTGAGATCAGTGGGGTTCCTACCACAGCAAGGGCTAAATTACATAAATTTCGCTTGTCAAACAATATTAAACTGCTATAATAAACGGGCCAAGCTTATGTTGTTACCCTCATACCAGCCAAGTTTGAGCATTTAGTAAATTCTCGCAAGTGCCTTTCGAGGCCACTGGTAAGAAGTTTGAGTTATTGGTTTGCATTAAGCATTAGTATCAAGGTTAGTAATTCAAGTTAGTAAGTCAAGTTAGTAAGTAAGGTTCGTTTCAGATTCATTATTATTCGGCGAGGTTCTTTTCAATGGAACGTATTAGAAGGAAGCGCGCAGCCTCCATGGTCTTAGTGGTTGCATTCATTTTGGCCCTGGCGGTGATAATAGTGGCGGCGATCGCCCTTATTAACTTGCTTGGTGGCGGCCAGCAGATGCAGCGAGCCACCGATGCCGGGAACCTCTCCCTAGCTCGATCTGTGCTGGTGAAAGTGGCCGTACCCATTCCTAATAGTGGCGATGCAGTTCAATTTAACGGAGTAACCGATCATACTTCGGGCACCAATGGTGTCGTCAATTTGCGCAACATCAACCGGGTGATGGCGCAGTCAATGATAGTTAACTTCAATGCTCACCAAATTTCTAAAGATGGCCTCGATCAAGGAGCTACTTCTCACGCTGCTTCTATCACACTGACTGCCCAGTCTCTTGGTAAACAACTAAGTGATCAACTGGCCAAGCCATCTTCTGTAGAAGACTTTTTCAGCTCGATTGCTAAGCTAAACCCAACCAAGCAGTTCGGTCCACAAGATATATCTCCCCTTGGTGCACCGACTTTCTCGTACTTAGATAGAACTGGTGCTTCAAACGTTTATATCGCCGCATCTGCTATGCCAGACTATGACTTTGCCACCAAGACTTCCAAGACCTACAACGACAAGGTCAGTGGCTGGGTCACTGCTGTTAGTTCAGATATAGACCCTAGCGGCAATCATAATTACCTCAAAGGTTACCTTGAGGGAATGACACCAGACACTAGCTATGCTAATACTTATTTCGTTCCACTTAAGCCCGGTGCCAAGCCACACTTGGTCAGTCAAGTCGATTTCGATTTGAACAAAAAAGCTTCTAGTGGTGCTAATGCATTTAGCTGGACTCAACCAGTTCCTAATTCGCTCTCTCTGAAGGCCCAGGCCCAATCTGCCCAAGGCTACAATGGTGGCTTCAATGCTTGCGCTATTGTTGAACCGATTGATCCAAAAGGGTTTGCTGCGGCACTGCCACATGGTTTCATCCGTATTCAAAACGGTGCCAGCTCACCAGCTACCGGTGTGGCAAACGGCAACAAGCAAGACGTTTTTGTTTATGTTATGAACAATCCACAGGTTTATCCAGTTGATGTCAACGGAAAACCCTTGCCATATTTTGTTGGCACTAACGATTCACCTCTTCCTGGTGGATGTAGTAATGGTTCTGACTATGTCGCCAAAATTGCTCAAGATATCAAAGATGGAAAAACCCCTGATTGCAGTGGTTTGAGTGTAGGCGTTGCCTTGTCTGGAGACACTCTTGGGCTTGGTGGTGTCAATCAAGTTAATTGCAATTCTATTGGTGGCATTGGTGGTGCCAACGTCGATAACATTGCCCTCGATAATGCCTCATCTAAAGCCAATACCGATATGGCTTTGTATAACAAACCTGACAGTCGCAACTTGTGGGCCAGACCGGTGATTGAGGCTGCCTACAACATTCAGCCACCATCGCCGATCAGCAGTGGTACTACCAGTGTGAACGTCGCCGATATCGTCAATCTTAAACTACTCAGTGATAGAGCCGAGGGTAATGATTTCCATCCTGGTACCTACCAGTCGGGTATTGCTCACGTTCCTGCCAGTCGCAGTCCCCTCAGTAGCCCTAACTATCGCATCACCACTGATCAGGGTGTGCACTTAGACAGTAAGAGTCCTGAAGGCATTACTTTGAACGGAACAATGTGGAAGTACTTGACTCAGCGCATGTATCAGATAGACCCAGAGTGGCTCAGCTATGCTAATAAGGGTGTTTATGCTTCTGAGAACCGGCCACTCGATTATATTCTCAGTCAGAACATCGTGCCGATGGGAGGACGAGGCTATATCTACTTTAGCCAGAGTGCCAACGCTGGTAAGGGCGGACTGGTCTTGAAGGAAGAGAGTGCAGCGTTATCCGATGCACCATGGTTATCCTCTTTCATTGGTCAATTGCCCGATGCTAAGAGCCCAACCACTCCTACTGAGACTAGACAGTTTGAGTTGATGCCATTCAGTCAAATCAACGTCGCTGGCGATTGGAACTATCCACAGCCATATGACTACCCAGGTAAAATCTGCTTGATGAATTGGTTCTCCTTCACACCTGCTAGTGGTTGGAACAACCTGCTTGGTCAGCTCAACATGGGTGCTATTAGCACTACTTGTTGCCCTGAGGGTTCAACTGGTTCTGGTGCCTTTGGCATTACCTATTCAGGAAGTGGTGACACTATCACCATTCCCAACGGTTGTGCTTGTCCTGCTACTACTAGCTGTGATTCAACAGGCCCTTGTTAGGCCCTGATTAGATAAGCTGCTCAGTGAGTTAATTTGTCTGTCTCTTATACACATCTGACGCTGCCGACGAATAGAGAGGTGTAGATCT
>CAJXZK010000060.1 GCA_913063055.1 uncultured bacterium | reverse complement strand
GACCACCAGGGCCGGAAGGACCACCAGGGCCAGCAGGACCTTTAGGACCGCCAGGGCCGGAAGGACCGCCAGGGCCGGCAGGACCGCCAGGGCCGGAAGGACCGCCAGGGCCGGCAGGACCACCAGGACCAGAAGGACCCTTAGGACCGCCAGGGCCGGAAGGACCACCAGGGCCGGAAGGACCACCAGGGCCGGAAGGACCGCCAGGGCCGGAAGGACCACCAGGACCGGAAGGACCCTTTGGACCACCTGGACCTTTAGGACCACCTGGCCCCTTAGGGCCACCTGGACCAGAAGGACCGCCAGGGCCGGAAGGACCACCAGGGCCAGCAGGACCCTTAGGACCGCCAGGGCCAGAAGGGCCACCAGGGCCGGAAGGACCACCAGGACCGGAAGGACCACCAGGACCAGCAGGACCACCAGGACCGGAAGGACCACCAGGACCGCCAGGACCCTTAGGACCACCAGGGCCAGAAGGACCGCCAGGGCCAGAAGGACCGCCGGGGCCAGAAGGACCGCCAGGGCCAGCAGGACCACCAGGGCCAGCAGGACCGCCAGGGCCGGAAGGACCACCAGGACCACCTACACCACCAGGGCCAGAAGGACCACCGGGGCCAAGAGGACCACCAGGGCCAGAAGGACCACCAGGGCCAGCAGGACCACCAGGACCTTGAGGACCACCAGGACCGTTAGGACCCAAAGGACCTAGAGGACCACCAGGACCAATCGGTCCTGTAGGACCAGCGTTGGTTGCACCAGGCAAGTTGCCAGTGCTGCTTGCACCAGTACTACCGCTCGTGGCGCTCGTGGCACTTGTGGCACTTGTGGAACCTGATGAAGCACTGGCACTGGTTGTGCCAGGACCAGCAGGGCCAGCAGGACCACCGGGGCCAGCAGGACCACCGACGTTACCGATAGATACTGGACCAGCAGTGTTAGTGATGGGATAGGTGTACAAACTCTGGAAACGAATCAAACCGTTTGCCACGCCTTGTTGGGCTGAAGCTTCACTACCCATGTTTAAACTGAAGAACACCATTGGTGCTGGAATGCGAGCGATTAGAGTGGTTCTAACGCTCGCAAATGGACCAGGTGATGAACCTGCTCCACCAGCTCCAGGTGGTGGAATTTGTCCTCCGGTAGTGGCACTAGTTGTTGAAGTAGTACCAATCGGACCGTTGGTGCCAGTAGTACTTGTCTGACCTGCGCCGTTACCAGCGCCATAGTCTTCATATGTGATCAATTCTGCATTGAGAGTTTGAATCACCGTGCCGTCAATAGGGTGAGTGCCTAGGGCTGCTTGCATTGCAGAAACCGCTTGACCTACAGTACCTTGCTGACCGGCAGCCCTCGCGCAGTCTTTACATGCTCTGTCGCACATGTCAGCCGCGAAAACTAAGACGGTAATGTTGAGAGCCATTGCGCAGATAACAATTAAAATTGAAACTACAGCAGCTAGCTCGATCGCAGTGATACCTTTAAGCCGCTCTCGGAGCAACTTACGACTCGAAGGTACCGGGTTTGGTTTATTAACCACCGAATGACCGCCTCCTGAAAAGGATGGTTACACGTATATGTCTACTAACTGATGTTAGAAGATCCACTGACAACTTGTGTGCAAATTTCGTGCAGTCACTGAGCCTTATGAACAACTACAACACTAAAAATTGACTGTTATTCGTCCTGCAGACCGTCAAATTAAGACTCGCCACGGTCAACTCGACTGGCGACAGAAAATAGCTTAAATTCAAAATCTCAATGCCTAGGCTCCTTACCGCCCAGCTGCAAAATTTCGGTCTTAATTTCGGCTATCTCACTTTCTCGGGCAGGGCTATTTGCCCGCACCCAAATGTCAATTGAATCCAGAGTAGCCGGCCTCAAAAAGCGGGTCTCGAACAGCAAATGCCCATGAGCATGAAGCCATCGGATCGTTTGATTAGACGAGGGAATATTGCAAACTAGCTTGGTCACCGCTCGCGGTACCATGCATCTGTCCTCGCTGCCTTGAACCACTAAGACCGGAAGCTCGTCCCGGATCTTAGCAGCGTTGAGAAGTGTTCGACTGACAAAGCGTTTGGTTTTGAGCAACTCAGCAATAGTCAGCCCTTTTCGACAAAGTGGATCGCGCAATAACTCATCGACGATATCAGCATCATTCGATACCAGGTTTTTGACAAAACTAGTTGTCGACATTCGGAAGCGAGGGTGAAAGAACAATGCCCAACCAGCAGCCAAGAGATTGTCAGGATGCAGCACCATAAGCGGGTTTATCTTCACCGTCGGCCCCGACATGAGCAGCCCACTTACCAGTTCAGGATGCTCCGCCGCCAGCTTTACGCACATGCTGGTGCCCAAACTCTCCCCCATGACAAACAAAGGCAATTTTGGATGGTCGCGTTTCAGAGACTGTGCCAGGGCAACGATGTCGGCGTATGAACCATCATAGTCAACGCTCTGTTTGCTCACACCACCAACGGCGAAAACCTGCTTGTCATCGGTATAGCATCGGCCGAAGCCACGCATATCAGGCGCACAAGCGTAAAAGCCCTCGGCGGCAAAGGCCTTTCCAATCACTTCATAAGTGTTTCCATGCAAAGTTAATCCATGAATGGCCAACAGCATTCCAATTGCTTCTTTGTCCTTCGGATACCACTCGTAAAGGGGGAGATGAAGCTGCTTTGAGCGATCACCGTCGACAACAACCGTTATTCGATCGGCAGCATTTACTTCTTGCGCGTAAGCACTCATGCAGGGCATATTGAACGCTACTAGTAACGCACAAAAAACAACTAACACTCGTTCGAAGGTCATCAACGATTCCTTTTAGTTCAAGGCTCACAAGAATTCTAAGCGATACAAATAATATCGCTATAGTAATACTTATCTCTCTTGTTTTGAGGCCGTCTTGAGCAAAAAGCCTGTAAAGCTATGACAATGGCTAAACTCGGCTACCAGATTTGAGCTGTTGATATTTCTTGAGCCAACCTCTATTTAGATCCACTTGCTCATAGCCAAACCGCTCTCCATTGATACGCACTGTTTGATTGGGCGAGACCCACTGGCGATTGGCATCATAGTGGCCGCCTCTTACGCCAAATCCAACTTTTCCAGAAGCATTACCGGTAGCACCGAATATAGTATCGGTACCTTCCTTCCAAGCCTTATTAATAGCATCCATATATCTGGGATTATTGGACCAGCCCGGGTTGTGAGTAGGATAGTACTTACCTGTTAGAGCTTGCATAATAGTCTGGTTGCGAGAGGCAGCTCTGTTCATTACTTCTTCGGCAAAAGCCAACTGTGCCGCTGGCCCTTGCGAACCCACTTCAGAATGCATTCTTCCAGCAAAAGCAGCCATAACTCGTGGATCTTTCAACTGAGAATCGAACTGCGATCTATCAACTGCTCCAGGTATCAACATTGGTGCAACATTGTCTCGACCATCAGTGCTCCTATCAGCTCGTGAATCTCGTGGCGTTTCAGGAACAGCGCGGCGCTCGGCACCGGGCAGACTCCGTTGCGCTGGCTTGGATGTATCCGAGGCATCGACTTTAAGAGTATCTGCTTTGGCCTGGGCTAGATTCGAGTATCCTTTTCCTTGGTAGTCAACAGAGTTTCCTTGTCCATCACGCTGCTTCTCGAAAGAGCCGTCTGCGCTTGAAATACCTCTTAGCGCAGTTTTCTCGCGGCCATCGGCACCACTATCAAAGAGGTGCACCATTTGCTTGTTGCCGGCCCCTTCGACTTCGAATCGCAGCTTACGCTCACTACCAGAACTATCACGGTAGCTCATGCTTGTGATACCAGCATTAGCCAAATCACGAACTGTGGCTAGCTTCTGCTCAGGGGTTGCATCGTTACTGAAAAGCATGGCGGCCTTTGCTTCCGGTGTCTTATCGGCAGGCTTATCAGCGTTGCTATCACCCTTTCTTTCACCACTCCTATCTGCCGATGGTGTAGCAGCCGACTTATCATTTGCCGGAGCGCTCAAAGTAGAATCGCCAGCCTTACTCTTATTACCGGTCAATTCATCAATCGATCCAAATTGCAGAACACCAGAGTTGAGGGCCGCTTTATCTAAGGTTGGATCAGTACCAGCACGACTAACCGTTGCTGCGTGCCAGTTAGAGCTAACATCTAGACATTGCCGAGAGATGTTACTCCACTCAGAGGGCTGAGCAGGTGAAAAATTTTCTTGAGTTTCTTTCCACGGCCGAGCCCCGCACTGTGAGGCTTCCGCACTGCTTTTAGTCATAAAAAATTTTATTTACGCTGGTAATATTCGGGGACTAGTCAAATTGCAGAAATGCAATTGGCAGAGCTGACACTTCGACTGAGTAGCAGAACTGTATCAGCCCCAAAGTGAAACTCTCGTGAAAGTTAATCTCAAAAAAAAGGAAATTTTAAAGCCTCAACCTACCGCTGCGGCAGGCCTCGGTGAACAGCTTATAGTCAGCCTCAGTCTCGGCTGCATACGAAAGGGCATACTCTGACATTGAACTAGCAAACCTTTCACCCTTACCTATATAGTCAGCAATTACCGCAGCCTCACCCGATTTTGCATGGGCTTTCGCCAGCACTTTTCCAGCGAAATTACTCAGTTGCAGCATGGTAAATTTGGTCCATCTCGCCGGGTTGGGCGACATCTTCACGTCTCGCAACTGACGAACATAGAACTGCCGCTTTGTTGCTCCGCCAGTCCAGCCCAAAAACATATCGCTAGCCGACTGCATAATTCGCTGACCGACAACAATACGCTGGCCGCTGTTCTCAAATTTACTTGGAGCTGTATATGGCTCCAACACTGACTGTCGCGCTTCTTTTACTTGAAGAATGAGGAAGTCGTCGTTGGCACCAACGAGCAGAACCACTGCGCAGAATGTACCTACACTGCCAGTGCCGACGACCTTCATGGCAATGTCAGTCAGCTCAAAATGCTTGAGCAGACCAGAGCGATCAGGAGAAAGAGTCTCAAGATATTTTTCATAGGCCTTATAAACTTTCTCTGAAAGTTCTGGTGCATGGTAAAGCAATGGCGGCATTTCTTTGAAACGCCAGCTGCCGTTGTGCCGCTCTATGAGCTTCTTCTGCAAAGATTCGGGAGAAGATTTTGTAATCTCCTTATGCAAATTTTTGCGCCGCCGAGCCGCTAATTCGTGATCAGCACTTTCGATAAACGACTCGTAATCGATTTTCGAGTACCAAACATCGAGCAATCTTGTCTTGGCATACTTGGCCATCTCAATCTGGTATGACTGAGCCATTTCAAAGGCAGCCTTCTGGCAGGTCTTGGTAGACATACCAATTGAATTTCCAGCCAGAACTAAACTGGCCGCCAGTCTTTTTATGTCCCATTCAAATGGCGCCGGATGCGTCTCATCAAAGTCATTGAGGTCAATAATGATGTTGCGCTCGGGAGTGGCAAAAGCTCCGAAATTTAGCACGTGGCAGTCACCACAACATTGCACAACAACTCCAGAATTAGGCTGGGCAGCGAGGTCTGCAGCCATTACTGCAGCAGCACCACGATAAAACGTAAATGGCGAAATCGACATGCGGCTATGCCGGATTGGCACCAATTCTTGCAGCCGCCCCTCGTTAGTCTGCTCTATTATCGCTACAGGATCACGTCGGCCAGGGTGACCGTCATTCGTTGATTTAGTTGTTAAAAGAGCCTCTGCATCTCCACTTGCAACCTTGCTAGCGGCTTGCTCTTTGCTTTTTCCTTTTACCCTGGCCATCTGGTCTTCTGCCCCATCCCACGCTGGAATATTGTTCTAACTTCATTCCCTGTATTTTAAGGCGTCGAATCGCCTGACATCTGCCTACCGATTCGAAAACGTACTTTCTCTCCAGTAACTTAGAAAATGTCTAAGTTACTGGATAAACTGTGGTCTACAATAAAATCGAGGCCGCTGATTTTAAGCAATACGCAGACGGACAGAAGAGACAAGCAATCGAGGACGCAAAAAAACAGTATCTCCGAACCCCCATCTCGTGCAAAGGCCAAAGAGAAGAAGTCAAAACGACATGTCTCGGAGTGATTATTTGAGAGCCTAACTCACGGCCAGTACCACATCCGCAACTATTTCTGCGACTCGAGCCGATGCTAGTGGCTCAGATAATTCTTTATAGCGAGAAATATCTTCCAGCCAGACAAACAATCTATCGAGAGTAAGAACTTGCCGCACCGTCGTTAGGAACTCTTGGGTATTTGCCACCGGAATTAGTGGCGCAAGCTTTTCAAGCGTCCACGAATCAAGCCACTTTATGCGACTAGTTGCCTGTTCAATATCTCTGAAATTTGGGACATCTGAGGCTAGAATTTCATACGAGCCCGCCAGCCAGGTTAGCAGGTGCGCACGAAAATAAGCACACTCTATAGCTAAAATACTTTTCGTCCAAACAGAAACTTCGTCTTTTTTTAGATAGGTCAAGCAAAAAAACAAAGAAGCGCTAATGGCTCCACTGCATGAGGGCCAAAGAGATCCGCACGTTTCCCAGTCTTGATATTGAGCACAAATACTCTCGCCATCATCATCCCAGAGAGAGGGCATCATAATAGCCCGCCCCAAAGTTTCCAGCACATCGCGCCGAAATCCCTCGTACTCACCCTGAAACCCTTCACTATAGACCCGGAAGAAGATAGTAAAAACCGACTCTATCAGATAATGAAATGCGTAAGCCTCATCACCTCTAACAATCAAGCCTGGTAGCAAATGTCTAAACCAACCACGCCAACTCTCAACAGCCTCCGGTACATCATGAAAAGCCAATATTCCAGTTGTAGCTTCAAAAAGAAGACCGTGGATAACTGACAAAGGTATCGCTGCAATTGGTTGGTTAAGAAACTCGGGGTACATTCTTCGCGGCGGGCTCATAAACCAGGCCTCACCAGGAGGCGCAGCAGGCCGCACGGCTAACTCTTGTAACCGAAGAAGCGCAGCTTCGGACGGCCCGACACCAGGCTCCCAAACATAAAACGATGGATTATTTAGCGAGTTCTCTGCCATAGTTTCCATAGTAGCCTACAAGCGCTAGGTCCATGCATTCGGCCTCAGCCTATGCATCTGCAACATTTCTGCAGCAACAATAGGCAAAGAGGAAAGGTTAGTGCTTGCGTCGCTCCAAATTCTTCTCTTTAATTGCTTCATTCACCTGCTTAAGAAAAGAACTAGCAAAAGCTAATTGATTGCTGCGCTTCTCTGACGGCGGAGTAAGTGCAGCGTAATCGGCAGTGCGCTCGAAACACCAACGAGCAAGAAACATACGATTGCAATCGGTATCGTCATGGCCATACTCATCCACGTATGTATAGCCAATTGCATTCGTATAGTCAGCCATAGTCTCAGCCGAACGAGTCTCTGCACGCAAATCGAAGACCTCGTCCCACTGCCTAATCCGAGACTCAAGAGGTTCAGAGTGACCATACTTTATGTCATAAAGAATGTGTCGCATTACCGGATCGAGAAGCTCTAGAGTCAATACAGTGCCGCCGATCAAAGCAGCAAGGCCAAGAGTCGAGAAGAGGCTCCACTTTAATACTCTTCGAACAGATGGCAAATTCAATCCTCTCCACCTAACGGCCTATCCGATTACGCTGGGATAAAATCAGGGCCTAATTCTTAGAGTTCCCGCCGATACCTGACGACTTTATACTGGCCTTCCCAGATTATAATCGACTCGGCTGCACAACAGCGTAAGCCTGTAATTAACCATCTTACCCCCTCCAAAGCTCAGCCTGGTAAGATCAATAGATAAAGCTCACAGGGTGGACCACATGGCAGATGAGAACCCAGCCCTCGAAACCGCCAAATTCATAAAAGTGGAAAGCGCCTTTAATAATGGCTCAATAGAAAAAGACACCGCGGAGCTTCAGCTTGGCACCTACAGACAAATTCAAAGCTGTTTTCTCGGACTGTGCCTATTCTGTGGCCTTGGTGTTCTGGCGATGCAGCGCAGCGAAACGCACACGCAGCAGACATTGGCCCGGCAAGCGCTGCTGCGTTCAGCGGAAGACTCAACTTCGTCAAACGACATCGAGGCCAACGCTATTCGCTATGCAAGAAGACTGACTGCCTACCAAGATTTGCTAGCAGAAAGCGAACGCAAATTTGGCTCGGATAGCACCCTATTGATTCCCGTAATCAGTCAGTTAGCGGCTCTAAACACACAATTAGATAGGTTGCCCGAAGCTGAAAGACTCTACGAGCGCTCCCAAATGCTTATTCAAAAATACAAGCAAGAGCAGAATGGGTCTTCTGTCCATGCCAAATGAAAAACAAGAATCAAATTCTGATGGATTGATGAGGGTGCCCCTTAGCCATCAAAATGACCCAATAGAGAAAAAATCTGCGCAGATAAGACTTAAAACCCACATCCTACTTGGTAGACTCTCCATTTTCCTCTTTGTCTTCTTTGCCTTTGCTGCATTTGTATTTCAGGCCACAGACCTACACGACAGACTTACACTGGCAAGACAATCAATAGTACTCAAGCCCAACGATCCAGAGTTGCTGAGGAGCTTGAGAAAACTTGCTCAGAAATACGAAAGCGAGCATCTCTACGGCAAGGCCTTAGAGACATACGAGAAACTGCTGACCAGAGAAGAAAAGGCTCATCTCTACCCAGAATCTGGCAATGCGGAGGCGCTTCACGAAGCAACAGTCGCCAGTCTTGAATCTCTCTACCAAAAGCAATTTGAGTACGCAAAGCTTGCGAAGCTCTACAAATCACACTTAGCTGAAATAGAACACAGATATGGAAGCGATGACACAATGCTGTTAACTGACATCGACAACCTAATGGCAGTACAAAAACAGTTAGGTGACGACGCTGAGGTAGAATCGCTGTGCAACCGCAGGCGCACTATAATACAAATCGCTCGGGCCCGAAGCCAGCGGCATCATAAAAATTGATTTGCGCCAACTCCATCAAAAGCCCCAATACCGCAAGAGACGCTAAGTGCAGTTTAAGAACCATATTCCATTTTCAATGCTTCTGCTCCTTTCACTACTCGGCTTTAATTCAGCGACGGGAACAGAACAATCAGAAGCAAATTCATTAGGTGGGCAGAACCAGACAATGGCAACTAGCGATAGCAAAGCACCAGAAGAGGGTGACATAGAATTTCGCATCGGTGAAAGACCAAGCTTCGGGTTTCACTTCAAGGATGAACCAAAAGGCCTACCATCTGGTCTTGATTCTTTGGCTAGAATTACAACTATTAATGGGCAGCAAACTAAGGGCTTGACTCTTACCAAAGTTCAGGAACTGACACGAGGCCCTATTGGCACCCAAGTAAAGTTTGAGCTGGTCAGTATCCATGGGCACCACCTGACCATAATTCTCGAAAGGAAAGCAACACAAGCGGCGCCTCAAGCATGGAACAGCCAAAGTCTACACGCACTGAGATCAGCCCTAGATTTACTTGATACTTATGATGCTGATGATCTACCAAGAGACTACTTGCACGCAGCTCACGCCGCAGGGGCAGCCGGACTAGAGCCTCTCAGCACTGGCTCATTTAATGCATCAATGAGTCTCTGCACCCAATGGTTTGATAAAAACTCGACCACAGCCATTGTCACGCTTATGGATGCAGCCCAACACCACGATAGAGTTGGACGCTTCTCGCAGGCAGACGAAGCGATAAGCAGAGCAGTCAGTGCAATAAGTCAACTGAAAACAATCGGATTCTTCTATCAAGGCATCGTGCTCCAGTTTGCTAAGTTCTTGCAAGATACTGAGCGTTACCAAGACGCCGAAGCCGTATTCAAAAAGCTTGTTGAAACGGCAGAAACCTCTAGTTCGTCCCCGCAATTTATTTATAGAGCATACGCAAACCTATTGGTGTTACAAAACCGCACGGCCGAAGCTGAATTGCTTCACGAACGAATACTGAAACTACCGAAAGAAAGACGCAACGATACAGATCTCGAACTTGCAGCAGACTTCTTTGCCACTTTTGGCAAAGCAGAGAGAGCAAAGGCAATCTACACAGAGCTTATCAGTGGTAACGAGAAAAACGATATTGAAAAACTCGGCCCCAATGCAAAAGTCTACTTCATCAGAACCTCATACAAACTCGCCAGTCTTCAAGAAAATGCAAAAGAATACGATATGGCAATCAAGACACTACAAAAAGTCCTTGACTATTACAACGAAAAGCTCAGCATTGCTCAACAGAACGACCTAGAACGGTTACCAGGAGACAGCAAGACAGCTAGCGAAATAGAGCGCAAACTGGGCGAAAGTCTGTTCAAAAAAGATGAGACGGATGCCGCAGTTGCTCATCAAGAAGGGGCAGTAAAAAGAATAGAAAGAGCCTTAGGACTAGAATCTTGTTACTTGCGCGCACCACTATTAGAGCTGGCAAATTCATATCAGGCCATGGGTAAAACTGTTGAAGCAGAAAAGGCAAGAGCTAGAGCAAAAGCGCTAGACCCACTCCCCGAAACTGAAACAACGGAGATGATAGAGAAACGAGATCGCAAAGTCATGCTTTCAGCATACAAATCTATTCAAGCCAAAGACACCGCCGCAAGCCGAACTGCCACGGCAATGCTTCTCAAAGCATACGAAGATGCATGCGCTAGCACGAATAGCGAAAGACAGCGTCAGCAATTCATCAACGCCTTAACTTACTTCAACAGCCTCTACATTGATCAAAACAACTATGAAGAAGCAAATAAGCTTAGCGAACAAATTAGACTTGCAACAAGAAAGAGCGGCGAGGTCCAAGCGGTAGTTCTGGCATTGTTGACAGAACGAGCTATATCCGCAGAGCAGCTCAAGCTTAAGAAAGAAGAATGCTGGAGCGAACTTGAGAAGGCACTTGAAGAGGCACGAACAGCCGATCCACGTGGAAGTTCGCGAACAAACAAGCCACTAGCTCCTGCTATTGACTCATCTGTTCCAGCCGCACCAGAAACAGTAGAAGATCTTAGACGCTGGGCTATGGCCTATTCATTCAATGGCGATTACAAGCGCGCAGCGAGCCTCCTAGAACGGGCCTACTCGCTCAGCCAAAGCGGTAACCATTTTAGTGAAGACAATAGCTCTAATACCTCACCAGTACTTTTAGCTGACCTGGCCATCATTCATCTCAATCTTGGTGATTCATCTAAGACCAAGATATACCTGGCCAAACTTTTATCTGGCAGGCAAAACCTCGGGGCACCAACAGTTTTAAAAATTGCGCTACTGGCCAAGACATACTTAAATCAAGGACAAGTCAAAGAGTCTGAAAATCTATTGAACGAGGCAATTAATAAAGTTACTTTTTCAAATATTTCAAATAGTTCGAATGCCGATGTCAAAGTTTTTGTACCGGGGCTATATCAATGGAAACTAGCTGAATTACAAATACAGAATAATCGCTTGGAGCAACAGCTCTTGAACGCTGCACTTGCTCAATATAAGATGGCACCACCAACTAAACTGCTGGTTATTACAGCGGACAATAATTACTCACGCGGGGCTTACCTAGATGCGGCGCGCCAATACGTGCAGGCACAAAAGTACTACGATCTCATGCACGTTCAACTAGACCCGAGCACCGCCGACCTGAAGCAGCAACTTCTTACCAAGGCACTTATTGCAGCTGACAAGTCAAAACAACTACCAGAAAAAGAGATGCTGGAGATACTTACGAAGCTAGCTGACAGCTTAGTAAGCAACAAAAGACAAGAAGCGGCAAAGCTCTACGAAAGAGCAATGATCCTCTTGCCCACTGAAAGTAAAGAGAGAGCGACTCTAGCAATGAGGCTGGCCCAACTCTCAGTTGGTAATCCCGAGAAGACTGACGAATACATTTCGAAACAACAGCAAGCGGCCGAGCTTGCTGAAGCGTCAGGAAATTACTATGCCTACGAAATATGGCGGCAAAAGGCCATAACAGAACTGAGAGCAAAGCAAACAGATAAGGCCTTGGCCAGTCTAGGCCGGGCAATTCAACTATACAAAAATCTTTCCAAGCATCAAGAGACGTTCAGAACATTGCTGACGAACAGAGAGAACACGGCGGTTGCAGAGCTTATAAAGCTCAAACTCAACAGTCAGGCAGAGCGCCTCATCAAAGAAGCAGCGGAAGCAACAAATGCAGTCTACGGACCAAACAGTGATGAAGCAGCAATTAGCCTTATAGAACTAGCTAATTTCTATGCTGCCGAAGGGCAAAGCGACAAGGCCATTGCCATTGCTGAAAACACTCTGAACATCTATTTGCACAACGAAGCACAACTACCACTCAACTCAACTTCTGACATCCACGAGGCAATTAGGAGGTTGTATGACACAGCAGATCTTATTGCAGAAAAACATCAAGCCCAAAAGGCAATCGACTTAGTGACAAAGCTACTATCAATTCAAAATAAAAAGCTCCCAGCAAAGAATGCTCAAATCGGCTTGACATTGATGGAGCTTGGACGCCTGTACCGGAAAGCGGGGAAACTAGACCAAGCAGAACCTCTATATAAGAAAGCCATTGAAATCAAACAAGAACTATATGGCAATGGCCGGATGAGCCGATACGAAATTGGCGAATATACAGACGTACTGAGGCAACTAGGAAAAAACGAAGAAGCCGATCGACTGTCCACTCTATCAATAGTTAGCAAAAGCAACACTGAAATGTCTCTGAAACTTATGAAGCTGCAAGGAGACGAACGCCGACTAGAAATGCGCCGAGAGCATGAGCAGCCACAAATTCTGCTCGAACAAGCTTATGCTTTGGCAAAAAGCGAATCGCCATACGGCAGCTCAGCGATGAGAGCACTCGAACAACTAGCACAATTTCACGTAAGACAAAAGCACTACGACAAGGCCGAAGAAGCATACAAAAAGCTAATCGAAATATTCACCTTAGACGCGTCCACTAGCAACAGACAGCGTACCAAGACAATGCTGTCACTGACCAAGCTTTACGTCATGACCGACAAGAAAAAAGATGCCGCTGAAATGCTCAGGCAAGCCAAAAGATTTGATCCCAAAATTCGCTACGAAAGATGCTCGGTGAGAGACTTGCTTGCTTATGCCGAGTTAGAACTTGACCTAGGGCAGACGCAAGAAGCTACAAAAGACCTAGAGGCAGCAGACTCTCTGCTTGCTAAAGCAGCCGCAGAAGGCAAGAGAAACCGAAGAGAGTTGCAGACCATGGTAGCCCTCTGGCGCAAACTAGGCAGAAACGATAAGGCTGATATAGCACAAAGCAAAGTAGACGACCTTAGGACGAAACAAGAGCTGGAAAGGCCATCGCCTTGGCAGAGGAGGGAGCAATTGCGGCAGGCGAAATCGCCCACAGCAGCAGACTCAATATGGGAAAAGATGCTAGGGCCATACATGGCCGACATGGAAAGACGAATATTTCGAGCCTGGCAGCCAGCCAGAAGTGCAGAAGAGATAAAGATCATAGCCCAATTTGATGTAATTCAGAACGGAGAAGTAAAAAATCTACGCATAACAAGATCTAGCGGGGACGCCGAAGCCGACA
The DNA here is from genome assembly GCA_913063055.1 of uncultured bacterium. Taxonomy (GTDB): domain Bacteria; phylum Cyanobacteriota; class Vampirovibrionia; order Obscuribacterales; family Obscuribacteraceae. The sequence continues at coordinate 12,348 of CAJXZK010000060.1, read as the reverse complement.
AAAAAGCACTCCAGGCAATAACAAACGCAGCTCCATTCAGGCCGCTACAGAGTGGAGCAAAGCCAGTCGAGAGCTTTGAATTCAACTTTAACAACCAAGGCCGAGGCCGCGATGGAGCCGTTAAAAGGTTATAGGAAGAGAGCAGAAGGCCTATATGCCGATATACAAACAACAATGCCACGAAAGGGAAATTAGTTGCCAGACGAAAAGCTCGATAGGAAATACGAGAAAGAATACGAGGAAGAACACGAGCCACCGCAATTAGCTGCTGGCAGCCTGGATCCAGAAGACCCAGAGTACTCGCTTTTGATGCCAGACAAACGGCTTGCCCTTGACGCTATTAAGACAAACCTGCGCACCACCGCCCCAGAGTTAGCAACAAGCTCCGGTCTATCTATTAATAGTGCCACCTATTGGCTCAACAAAATTGCTGGAGAAACCGGCGCTAAGCTAGAAGTAGCCAATGATGGAACGGTCTATTACTCATTTGCTCCCAATTTTTCTGGTGTCTACAGACGAAGAGGAAGGCGCAGAGCAGCATTGCTTGCAGGAGCCTTTCTATTCAAGTCACTTTACTGGGTGGTAAGGGTATCGTTTGGCGTTGCCTTAATGACGTCGGTGCTTGTAATAGTTTTGATTTTTGTAGCACTGATTTTATTGGCAATAGCATCAATATTCGACGGAGGCAGTGGAGACAGTGGTGATTTTGGCTCATTTGATGGCTCGGGCTTCTTTGACACGAACTTTCTTTCTGATATTTTTAGCTGGGATTATAGCCCTTCGCATAGCAGCTATCAAAATAGCATCCCCAGCGCCCAGAGAGACCGCTACACTGACTTTATAGAGAAGCATCCCAAAGGTAATTTCTTCCTCGAATGCTTTTCCTTTTTGTTTGGCGATGGCAAGCCAAATTCCAATTTACAGAAGTTGCGCTGGCAGCAAATCGCAACAACCATCAAGGCCAACGGCGGGGTAGTATCGGCAGAGCAACTGGCTCCCTTTCTCGATGGTGACACCTCAGATAGTGGCATGGTTATGAGTGCACTGGCACAATTTAATGGCCATCCTGAAGTAACAAAAAGCGGCTTTATAGTTTATGTTTTTCCAGACTATATAAGTGAGCACCCTTTAGTTCAACAACAACAGGAGAAAGAGCAAGAAAGCTACTTAAAAGAAGAAAGCTGGAAATTCTCGAACTTCCCACCTCTAGCCCTGATCAATGTCTTAATGCTTGCTATTTTCAATTTCTGCGGCAGCTGGTGGCTATTCAAGCACATTGCCACGATAAACCTTCTGCACCACCTGGCGGCTCTAATCGATGTGCTGCTTACCTACTCCATAATCTTGCTCGTCATTCCGGCAGTGCGCTTTCTCATACTGCTGGTATTGAACCAGCGCATTGATAGCAGAAATGAAAAGCGTAAAGCTGCCGCTGAGCTAGTCAAACAGCCGCAAGGAGAAATTCTCAAGGAGCTAGAAGAAGCCAAAGTCATTCAAAGCGAACATGCTAAATTGCTGCGCGTTGATCGAAAAATTGTCTTTGATTCTGGCAAAGACAGCCTCGAGCAAAGATTTGAAAACACAGATTAACACGCTCCACCCCAATCGCAATAGTGAACTTGAACGGCAAGGAAGAATAAATTGAATCACAAGAACATACGCAATTTGCTAATTACTTTCGGAGCTTTCTCGCTTGTCTTCTTCTGCCTAATAATGCTTGCCTGGTATGCCATTTCAGGCCGCTCGTTCCGTGCAGTGTTCTTCGTATTGCAAGGCTATACCAGCCACTATCTTGCCATGGCCTTGGCCTCCGCCGGACTCAATTCAAATGCTATATCCGTTCAAGAGACTTCAATTACTGCATACCAGCAGTCTGATGAAAATATCGCATGCGATGAACTAAAGGCACTTGCCAATGACGAATATGGACACTTAGCAAGTATGCATTTAAAATGCGGAAACAGAGCTGCTGCGATAACCGTAGTACAAAAAATTGAAACAAACTTGCGCAAGCAGATCAATGAGGACACACCCAACAAGATTCGTTGGCGAAAAGCCCTGGCCGAAGTATTGCTATATCAGGCACGGATTTTCTACAACGACAATCGTAAGAAAAACGCTATAGAAAAATACAACGAATCCATTGCTATCTATCAATCGCTAATCGATGAGAAGGCCGGAAACGCAGCTACAGAAAGTCAACTTTCTGCTGCACGTAAAGAACTCTCCACTGCTATCATATCGCCATGAGAAATCAACAACCAACATTACTATCAGCAGCCCTTGTAATAGCTCTTACGACAGCCCTTGCCACTAGTCCACTAGTTGCACTAGCCACGCCGAAGTCGACGCAACCGAAGACGAAGACAGCAAAACCGGTGTCAAGCGAGGCTGCCAATAAAGCTGCAGCTGCGGCCGTATCTTTTGCATCAATTGACGCTGACATTGCCAAGCAAGAAGCAATAAAGCAAAAGCAATTCGACAAAATCTATTCTTCCGCTCAAGCCGACATGAAAGCTAGCAACTATGCGGCAGCAGAGAAAAAGCTCTTAGAAGCCATAGATATCGCCGAAAGCCTCAATGGCAACGAGCAAAAGCTGCTAACGCGCACACGACTGGCTGACTGCTACCTAAAGCAGAAGAAATACAAAGAAGCGGAAAAGCAATATAAGGAGGCTTACGACAGCAATATTCAGCTCTATCGCGGAAATTACCCGGTACTATTCGATGATGCCAGGGGTTTGAGCGAAGTATACAAAGCCACGAACCGAGCTACAGAGGCTGAAAAGATTCTAGCTGCCGCCACTGAAGCACGCAAGAAGCGCTACTGGGTTGCTGGCGTTGACGATGGCGACTTGTTCGCCACCTTCTACCAGTCAATGCGTGACGCCCTCGCAAAAAAGAACAGTGCGGCTGTAAGCAAGATGTTCCAATACCCTCTATCGGTGCGCTGGAACGGCAATTTAAAGAAACGTGTGACAACTCGAACTTATCGCAATCAGCAAGAGCTGCTGGCAAACTACAACATCATCTTTACACCGGCAATCTTGAAACTCTTTGCAGAATATCCAGAAAAAGAACTCTGGTGCAAAGATCAAGGCATTATGCTAGGTGGTGGGTTGGTCTGGCTAACAAGCGTGCAACTTGTCAAAGTGACAGGACAACCCACCTACCAAATTCATGCAATGACCATCAACGACGACATGCCGCCATCAATCAAACGTCCTCAGTAGTTGCTTGATCGATGTCACTTCTGAGCCAGTTCCCAGCGCTGGTGAATCTGGCCGCAGAGCAAAGTCTAGCCCCATCAGATACTGAACAGGAGTATGGTTGGGAAGCAGCCTAACATGAGAGACAAACTTAGGGTCAACCATGGCCGGAGCTAAAGCTGTGGTATTGCCAGTAGTGCTATATTGGGTATTTTGCTCGACTGTAATTGGAAAAGGACGAGTTGAACCAGGCGGATAAGGATAGCTAATTGAAATTGGAATATCCACCATGCCTCCATAGGCAATTGTCTTTTTCACTGAGCTGCCGATCATATTATATGGTTGAGGAGTGGCTTGCAGCTTTATGCAGCTATGTGCGCTATGGGAAGGGTTAAACCTGGTCATGAAAGATGTGACATTCTGCAGATTGACAGAATAAGAGGAAATGTTATTTCGCCTCGAATTGATTAAAAGACAATTGGTCAATGAAGGACGCGCAATCGATAGATTATTGATGCCATCTCGCAAGCCAGGCCCAAGCACGCAGCTATTGAGCACAACACTTGGGGTTGGCGGTCCACTAGTTGAACCATCTATTCTAATACCATCGAAATTATTCCGTTCTGAACTGTTATAAATCCAGCACTTACTGAGCTGAGCGCCACCGGGGGCACCAGTTTGTTGGGTAACTACATTAGTGGCATTATCATGCAGTATCAACTGGCTCATACCAAGCGGATAATATGACGGGCTAACAAATAAGCCAGCATCACTGCAATGCGACACCTCAATGTTCTTGACACTAGTCGGGTATGGGGCATTTGAATTGACAGTGATACCTTTCTTCGCACCATAGACAAATATGCCTGATCTCTTAGAACCATTTAGTTGAACACCACCGGTGATTTCAATACCATTTGATTGACCACCAGGGGCGATAACAACTTGACCGTTATGCCCCGGCTCGGCAGAGACAGCAATCCTGACGGGAATGGCGTAGGGTCTTACCTGCACTTGCATGGGCTTGCGATAGATCATGCGGCCGACGCCACCATCGATAGTCAACGAGTCATAGTTCTGGGGATCTATTCCCGTCCACTTTATCTGATCCATCTCGTTCCAGGCTGTCGCCCAGGTCAAGCCGTCAGTGTTATTACCTTTTTTTGAAACATAGAACTTACGTGGCTGCGGATAGGGATAGCCGGGGCTAGTAGCAAAGGCTTGCGACGTAGCTGACAAACTCATAGTTATTGCCGTAGCAACCAGCAATACTTTTCTCAATACGGCCAAAACGCAACCTGGACTTGCTTTTGGATCGGGGGATCTTTTCATGCCTGACCTCGTGTGATTCTGAACACAGCGCTACTGCATAGGCGATCTACCGCGCTTAGTGGCGCGGACGAAAGGCGTGTGCTGAGAGAGTGGATTGGAACACTCTAACGACTGAGGGTGAAATGATGGTGAACTGAGCGTGATATCAACGTGAAGTGACAGCACCCCTGTAAAGCACCCAGAAAAAGGAACAGATGAAACTAGGTCAGCGCCTTCGCTAACTCTTTCAGCAAGTCTTGCAATGGTATTACTGTCGCTATAAGTGGAATTGCTGGCAGAGCAACAGCCAAAAGAAAAGCCATCAGAGTCTCTTTGCCAAAGACAAATGGTTTCATGTTCTGAACATTGAGAAATGACGAATTGAGATCAGTCACCGTGGATGGTTCTGTACTTAAAATGAGAGTAGCTGAATCAGCGGGTTTAGACTCTCGCTTTGAGCCAGTGCTAGAGTCTGCTGACTCTAACCAATTATCAGCAAACAGGCTATTGACTTTGTGACAGAGCGAGCCATAGGTAAAAACAGCTTCTCTTCTAGTTTTGACCAGCAGCGGGGTAAACACCAACAACGGTCCAAGAAACAAAAGCAGTACTAGAAGTACGAAGACTATGCCAAGGTTAGAATAGGCCTGCAGATTCGTGTGGGTTTCAAGCACTGTCTGAGCGACAAATGTACTGACACCCACCGACATAGCAAAGGCGGCAAAACCAAAATATGAATGTCCAACAGCAATAAAACCGAGGCCACCGACGCAATCAGGATGCGTAGCACTAACCCGCAAAGGGAAACGTGAGATCTTGAGAAGCAAGTTAGCCCATAGTAAGTATCCCCATAACCAGTCAAGCAAGACAAAGCGAAAGAGCGGCTGACTAACATAGGCGTTCCATTTACCAGCCAGAGACAGCACTGAATGGCCATCGGTTGATACAGCCTGCCAGTTTGTACAGTGCACAGCCAATACAATGTCTACCCATACTGGTATGTAGGCAAATGCTAGCAAGAGAAGGCCGAAGACAATTGGAGCGGCATCCCGCAGTTGAAAGTTTCTAGCCACTATTGCCTTGTATTGAGCAGCGTCTCCTGCAGCAATATGGTCCTGTAAAAAATGATGCAGGGTCTTCAACGACCATCTTCTCGTCACTAAATCTGAAAGAAGCAGAATCGGAACCACCACGAGGAAGCGGGCGCTACTGATGTAGTCGCTGAAGAATGGTGCCTGCAAAGATGGGCCAAAGGCGCTGCCAGAGCTAAGACAAAGCAACAGGGGCACGACCCAGGCGAGAGCCACAAACAATAAAACACCGACTACTGTCGCCTGCTTTGCAGTCTTACCCACGCCAAGTCGCACGAGAAAACTGGTGATACAGCCACTGGAAGTGTCAGGCAATTCCAACTGAGCGGCCACTGGTTCATCGGTCATTTTTGACTATTCCTTTTTACTACCCGCAGCACATCACCGGTGGGCGCTAATTCATCAGTACTCTTTAGTTTAGATAATTTGGTGAACATATTGCTGATTTTATTTCTTTGACCAGACTCTTCAGGCACAAGCTCTAAGCCGCTGCCGGGCTCATTGGTAAATGACATACTGCAAATAAGCTTGGCCGGAATATGATGCCCAATCGGACCAGTATCGATATCGGTAAAGTCGATGGTCTGCATTCTCTTCTTTGTCTTCGCAAGTCTATCGGCAAATTCTGCGTCTTCAACTTTGGCAGCTTGCTTTTCAGCATCATTGTTTTGCCCAGATAGAGTTTTGGTCACCCAACCACCAATAGCATCAGCCTGCTCGCCAAGCCGAGTGTAGCCGCCATGAACAAATTGCGAAAGCACCAGAGCCTTGTCGCGCTGCGACATATACAAGCGAATAACTGTGGTGCCTTTGACACTTAAATAGCGACGAGCATAATGCTTAACTAAGCCGTCATCGACATCAGGGCAAATTAGAGCAGTTTCGATTATATGCTTCTTCTCGCGCAGCAGCGGTGTTGCTCGAACCAGCAATCTTGTGCCCATGCTGTGGGCCATCAACCTTACTTTGAGAGTTGGATCATCTGTACAGAGTTTTTCTAGACGAGTTACGACATCATTGAAGTGTTCTTGGCTCCACTCAACATTATTTTCATCAGAGGTATAAGAGCGCAACTTCGCTACCGATGGCCAAGAATAGAAAATCACTGGACGCTCAGAGGTGTAGGCCAGAGTGGCGGCGGTATGAAGGGCACCATGGAAGGGATTTTTATAGCCATGGGCGAAGACAAAAATATTCTTGTCATCAGTAAGGCGAGCTTTTTCACTGACATTGCCATAAAAAGTATCCTGAACTTTCTCAAAATTGTCGTCTGTCAACGGAGTGATTTTGAAAGCACCGGATTTATCGCCAGCCTCAGCTTTTGACCAACCCAAATCTTTGAGGTGATCACTCAATGGTTTCTTCTCTACGTTTTCAACCACGCAATACGCAGAACCCATAAAAGGCTCGTGTTTGCAGTCGCCTAGATACTTGCGGTGGGGGCCAAAATCTACTTCTCCCGACTTGGTTGGCTCAAGGTTTCTGTCAGTGATAAAAAATACAGGAATGCGCAAGAAACGCTCAGCTAACTCAGCCGCGTGCGCCGGTTGAGAGGAAGCAAACAAGCATAGCGACATAGTGAGAAGGTACAGGGCAATTAATGGCTTCGGCGCTGTCATGGTCTAAGTCTTAACTCTTTGCTAGTAACTACTTTTGCTACTCAAGATTACTAGATTTAGCGCTCGTTTTGCCAGACAACCGCTTGACAGCCAATTTTGCTGGTCCGGCGTGTCCTTATTCGGCTCTATCATCCCAAAGGATGATAGACCATACCGCCCAGGTTCTGAATTGGCCAATCTACTTAGAAAAAAACAAATGAAACTTCACTACTTTGAACGATGGCAGACCAATTGCCGGTGGCGAATACTAAGAGCAGTACTTTGGCCAAATCTTATGGGGTGGAAATGAAAGTTCTGATTGCCATTGATGATTCTGATTGCTCGTCAAACGCGGTTGATTCAGCCACCAGACAAACCTGGGAGGGTGACACCGAGTTTCGCCTCATATCTGTCATGGCCCCCATATACAACGAATATCTTCTCGCTGGCCTGTGCGCACCTTCTTTAGAAGAAATGCAAGCCGAATACAAAAACCAGCTAAAGCAAATGATTGACCAGAAGATCATTCAAATCAAGAAGAACCACCCAAACAATGAAGTCAGTGGTCTGGTTATTAGCGGCAGCATTGCCGAATCTATCCTTGACTACGCCAAAGATTGGGACGCTGATTTGATTATTCTTGGTTCTCACGGAAGAACCGGCTTAGAGAAATTCTGGCTGGGAAGCGTTGCCGAGAAAGTGCTAAATCATGCACCTTGCTCAGTAGAAGTAGTTAAGCTCAAAAAATTGCGCGTTGACGATAAAGAACAGAGCTCAGATTCTGCCAACAGTAATCTGTCAGCTGTAAATCTCTAGGATTCGAAGGTGCTGTAAATGACATTTACAGAGGTGGTATCAGCGGCGATGGCTGACAAATATAGTGATGGTACATATTCTGCGGAACTAAAGTTTCCAAACGTACGAATTCACCTACAAGATCTTGTACTACGCGAAAAGCAGCTACCGTCGCATGCTATGGCAAAGAGCGCAGTTCATTTTGGATTGATTCCCGAAGAATCAATCGAGAAAGTAGTATCAGTAAAACCAACCGGACTCTGTTTATGTATGGCCACTGCGGCAAACATCATCGAAGAGTACTTCAAAGGAGTACCCCAGCGCAACGGATTTCCTACCGTTGACTTCGAGCAGGTCTTAGGTGAGATTTTCAGAGATGCGAAGACTCACCTTAAAGAAGTTACTGTCAATACAGATCATCAAGGCGAAATAGCCTTGCGCTCTCACGACTGCTATAAGTTTGCCCCAACGCTCTTTGATCTTATGTTGCAGCAGCTATTGCGGTATCCGGGCCTTTAGTTAAAAGCTCGAAGCAAAATGTAGTACCTGGCCCCTGAGTATCTTCGCACCAGATTTTGCCACCATGGCCTTCAACTATTCGCCGGCAAAGATAAAGGCCTAAACCAGTGCTGGCATAATAACGGCCAGTAGAGCCAGCTTGCCAAAATCGCTGGAACAACTTAGGGCGATTCTCTTCGGGGATGCCTTTACCAGTATCAGTAACGCTAACAGTGGTTAGAGTCTCAAGCTGACTCAAGGTAACTGTAATTGAACCGCCGCCAGGAGTGAACTTCAGTGAATTATCAATGAGGTTTTGCACCACCCGGCGAATCTCGTCTTGATCGCATATTACTTCTGCAGCACTTTGCGGCAAAGAAGCCTGAATAGTCACGCCCTTTTCGCGAGCCAGTGGCATGATTTCGCTAATTATGCGAGTGATCAAGCTAACCATATCGCAACTGGCCATATGGAACTCTTTAACTCCGCTATCGAAGCGGTAGACATCCAGCAGAGTCTGCACCAAGCTATAAAGTGCGGTATTACTTTGCAGGATTGTCTCAAGCACCTCGACTTGCGTCTCGGGTACTGGACCGAAGTCGCCATCAAGCAAAAAGCGCACGGCTCTCGTGGTGGCAGAAACTGGCGTCTTTAAATCGTGGGTAAGTGTGGCAACAAAATCTTCCCGCTGTTGCTGTAGTAAAACATTAGCCGTGGTGTTGGTAAACATCGCCACTAGACCGGTTACTTTGCCATCGTTATCTTTGATAGGCCAGGCTAACCAGTCGAAATAATTGCTCTCTGTCTCATTCTTTCGGGAAAGCTTGAGCGCCACTCCGCTATGTTTGCTGAACTGCCCACTACTAAGAACTTCTCTAAATAGAGCTGGCTTGAGACCTGGAGCTACATCAAAAATCTGTTTTGTGACGATATCAGATCGAGTGTCACAGTCTACTAGCTCAATAAATTTGTCATTGCACTCAAGGCAGACCATGTCTTTATCTAAGCTGATAATTCCCACTGGAGAATTCTCGAGAATAGATTTGGTTACCCGTCTTTCTGTTTCTAACTCGCGGATGGCATCGGTGTGTTGACGCAAAGCTGTCTCTTTTGCTGATATGTAGCAATCGATAGCCAGACCCATATCAAAGAAAACCACTTTCATCAAAGCCGAAACTGCTCTGCCTAGTTTCTCTTTATCGCCATTGTATTTATCGATTACCTTAGGCAAGAACCAAGCCAATACTCGATTGTAAGCTCCGATATACCATTTAGGATCTAAGTCAATGCGGTGGTGAGTAGCACCGACGCGAAGACGATCATTGGCATATTCAGTGTCATAGGTGCCCTTCGTTAGGCGAATAAAATAGTCTTTTTGAGCGACTTGAGCGCGCTTTAGTATTTGCTCGTTAGGAAAATAGCTACGAGTTTCTTCAAAAGTAAGAAAATGGGCATACATCGACTCAATCAATTCGTCGATATGGTCGGCAACCAAAACGTCGAGCTCAAGTTCTATCAATTCTTCGTCACTGGCAGAAAACTCTAACCAGCGTTTGCGCAGCTCTACTTCCTCGGAGGTTAATGTTAAGGCTACTGCTTTATTAGACTGTTCTTTTCCCACCAAGCACTTCCTTAGGTTTTCGAGCGGTCTATAATTAGTTTTTTCCGGTAAATGATAATTATGGCTGAACAAACATCTGACGCAAGCGCTCCCTCAATAAATGTATTGTTGGTAGAAGACCACCAGTTGACAAGACTAGGGCTAAAAGTTGCCCTGCACCGGACCAAAGACATTCACGTCATCGGTGAGGCCTCAAATGGTCAAGAAGCTGTCACCATGGCCGAAAAATTGAAACCAGACGTAATTTTAATGGATGTTGGTATGCCAGTTATGGATGGTATCCAAGCGGCCAGCCAAATAGTTAGCCATGATCCTTCAATGAAAATCATCATGCTGACACAGCATGACAACGACGCTGACATCATGGCATCTCTGGCAGCGGGAGCCAGTGGATATTGCCTGAAAGATGTAGAGCCAGACAGGCTATACACCGCAATCCGCTCAGTTAGCACTGGCGATGTTTGGCTAGACTCAGCTGTCGCCAGCAGAGTGTTGAAGCACTACTCGGCCAATGCCGCCCTAGCATCAGTGCCCTTAGACTCAGCACCGGCCTCAGTAAGCGGTAGCCAAGATAACTCAACTCATGAAAATAGTTTTGGTGACAGCCATTCGGCACACCGCTTCGAAGGGCATGAATCGGCAGAAGACCTTGAGAAAGGAACAGCCCTGGGCATTGACCGACCAGCTCCGGAATCACTTTCACCGCGCGAGCTCGAAGTTATAAAGCTAATCGTTGATGGACTCTCTAATCAAGAAATTAGCGACAAACTAGTTGTCTCTTTGGCCACAACTAAGACCCATGTACGAAACATACTGAACAAACTGGCTGTTGACGACCGCACTCAGGCCGCCGTGCACGCCATGCGTCGTGGCTTAGTCTAAATTAGTCTATAAGGTCTTGATTAGTCTAAAAACGGCTCAGTAAAGCTAATTGACGCTTGAGGCTTCAACCTCTTTTGTACCTTTCTCAGTCACCACAGTTTTGAACTTAACCACATCAACCGAGCATGGGGCGCGGTTAACAACTTTTTCAGCAACGCTGCCTAGGAACATTCTGTCCATGCCAGTTCGGCCATGGGAGCCAATAACAATTAGATCGGCGTGCCATTCTGTGGCATCTTCGACAATTGTGTCACTGACATTGCCGTGCAGTACTTCACCAGTGACGTCGCCAAATAGAGATTGCAATTTAGCTACTGTGGCGTCAATCAACTCCTGACCGTGCTTTTTCAGTTTTTGTTCGGCTTCAATCATTAGCTCAACAGCCTGCGGAGCAATCATGCCGTACTGAAGCACAATTGGCTCGACCACGTGTATTACTCGAAACTGAGTAGAGCCCGACCAGTGACGATTAACCACTGCATCAATCGCTAAGCGCGAACACCCAGAATCGTCAATTGCAATAATTACTCGCATCATCGCCACCATATAAATTTCACTGTCTCACGGCCTTTCAGGATCGGCCACACGTAATTGTGACAAGCACCCAAGACCTAGGCATCGGCCGATAGAAGTATAACCATATTCACCCCCTGACATTATTTCATCCCGCTGGGGGATATGGATGTACCTCGATTAAACGACAATAGAGGCGAAGGCTTGGAGAAAAATCTCTTCAAGCACAATTTTGGGAGAACCATCATGTTGCACAAGAAATTAAGGCTGCTTGGCTATCTTCGCACTGGTGGCACTAGCCTAAATGCTGAAGAACAAAAACAAAAAATCGAAGAATATTGCCGAGAGCATGAGCACAAGCTAGTCGGCTACAGCACTGTGGACGAAGGCAAGCCCGGCCTGGGGCTGCACGACGCTGTGGAGGGTTTGAAAGCCTACGACGGCATTATTGCCACAGATCTCAATCGCTTCGTCAAACACTACGAAGATCGTCTTGTCGATTTGCGACCAATGATTCAAAAGATGTTGCACGAGGGCAAAGCTTTAATTGCCATCAATGAGCAGTTCGAGACTCAAACGGCTCTCGGTCAACAAACAGCATTAGACCTGCTGCAAGAATGGTCGGATCGCGAAAGCGTAGTTATGCCGCCGCTCCACGAGCATCAAGATACAAGCAACTATTAGATCAGCAGAGGTTTAAGTCAGATTTGAGTCAGATTTGAGTCAGGTTTGAGTCAGGCTAAAATCAGCTTTCAGCAAGATCAGCTGAATATAGCCGAGCAATGAGGTGCTCAACCTGTCTCTTATACACATTTGACGCTGCCGACGAA
>CAJXZK010000059.1 GCA_913063055.1 uncultured bacterium | reverse complement strand
CCACGGGTACAGCAGCCGACCTGCGACTAGCAAGTCCGGCCGAATAGGTGATGAGGCGGGCATAGGCCCCGAGACCATAGCAGTAAGAGATTGGCCTGAGCACATCAGCTAATAGTCTATTGTTGTTTGCTTTCACTGCTCTAACCTTTACTTAGCTTTGTCGGCACTGGGGCAGGAACAGTAGTTTCTTTAAGATTATCGGCTAGCATATCCATGGCCTTGTCGAGAGCCCCCTGGCTGGCATTAAGCAAGTCTCTTCCAGCAGCACCGGCACGAAGGCGAGCATTGCTATCGACAAAAAGCCGCAAGAGATTATCGACCACTTCGTCACTGCTAGCACATAGAGAAAGAGCATGGCATGCCACCAGTGCCTTAGCCACGTCTTTAGTCTTCTCCACTCGCGGCCCTACCACCACAGGAACACCGTAGGCATAGGGTTCCATGATGTTATGGCCACCGACAGGCGCAATTGTGCCACCAACAAAAGCAATATTTGCCATACTGTAGAAGTCAAAAAGCTTGCCAATCACATCAAGCAAATAAACTTCTCTACCACTATCAGTGAAACACTGAGAGCGCGAATGCCGCCGCACGGTGTAACCAGCCTGGTCAACCATAGCAGCCACATGATCGAAACGCTCTGGATGACGAGGCACCAAAACTAAGCGCACCTTGTCGGCAAATTCACCACCATTGGTATCAAGCATGCGACCGTAGGCTTTAAGCATGGCAGTCTCTTCCCCCTCATGGGTAGAGCCTGCCACCAGAACAAACCGGTCTAAGGGTAAATTGACTTGCTGCCGCAACTGAGTAATTTGTTCGGCTGGAATTGGCTTGAGACCATCAAATTTTAGATTACCCAGCACTCTAATATTTACTTTGGCACCACCCACTTCACTATAGCGCTGGGCCTCTTCAGGAGACTGTACCCCAATTTCAGTAAAAGCCTGTAGTACTTGGGCGAAAATTCTTCGATGGCGCCGATAAGACTGAAAGGAACGGGGCGACATGCGACCATTAACGACCACGAGCTTGACGCCAAGCCTTTTGCATTGATAGCTAAAACCTGGCCAAATCTCAGTCTCAGCAATGACCACCAGCCTTGGTTTTAGCAGCTCTAAATAGGTGCAAGCAGCGCTGGGCAGGTCAAATGGGAAATAAAATACCGAAGCAATCTCTTCCAAACCTTCTCGGCCTACTTTTTCTTGGGCAAGCTGCTGGCCTGTATAAGTAGTGGTCGAGACAACAATTGGCAGATGGGGATACTTAGCTTGAAAAGTCTTTATCAGCGGCAGTACAGCATTAAACTCGCCCACAGACACCGCATGAAACCAGACGCAACCGCAGAGTTTAGCCTGATTCGCTCGTAATTCTTTGCTAACGAAACCGAGTTTCTGCCACAAACCAGCCCTGGCCTTCTTCTTGAAGAGAAGAAAAGGACCAGCAACAAACAGAACAAGGCTAAAGCAGAAATAGTAGAGGAATATCATTTGTGAAAAGCACGGGAAAGCACAAAATTAGCAAGATTGCCATATGCCAAAATGGTATCTAATAGCAAGCAGAGAAGAAAGAGTACTAGTTTAATTTAGTCATTAAAGCGTCAATGACTTAAATCATGTCGAGAGCGTCTACATCCACAGCCACTGACACTTGCGGGCCAAAGCGTCGCACCCGCATATAGTCGGTGATCATCTGTTGAACCACCGGCCCACCTTTGTTCTTGATGATTAAGTGATAGCGAAAGCGCCCCTTAATTCGCTCAATAACGCATGGCACCGGACCAAGCAACTTAACATCACTCTCGGGCACATCGTCTTCAAGTAGCCGGCTAATCTCTTCTGCAAGTAAGTCACTAACTGACTCAACCAACAATTGATCTTCGCCGCTGACAACAATGCGGATGAGCTGACTAAATGGCGGATATTCAAAATCTCTACGATTCTCTAGCTCTGGACCAAAGAAACTGTGGTAGTCATGCTTACTGGCTAAGCGCAGGGCCTCCAGTTCAGGGGCATAAGTTTGCAAAATAACCTCACCCACTCGCTCGCCTCGTCCAGCCCGTCCAGCCACCTGGGTGAGAAGCTGGAAGCCACGCTCAGTTGAGCGATAATCAGGCAGGTTGAAAGCAGCGTCAGCAGTGAGAACTCCCACCAGTGTCACGCGCTCAATATCAAGGCCTTTGGCCACCATCTGGGTGCCAATTAAAATATCGGCCTCACCTTGAGAAAATTGATTCAAGACTTTCTCATAAGCACCCTTTTTCGAGGCCACGTCTGAATCTAGACGAACAACACGCGCATCAGGATGGCGCTTGTGCACCTCCTGCTCAACTTTCTGTGTACCAAGCCCAGACTCTTTTAGAAAGGGACTGCTGCAGCTCGGGCATTCTTCTTTCAGCGAGGATCTAAAACCACAATGATGGCAGGCCAGGTGCCCCTGAAGAGGGAGAGCATCAAGCCTCTCGCTGTCACTACCTTCACCGTTTAACAAGCGCAGCCGCCGGTGCAGAGTCAAAGTGACACTACAATTTTTGCATTTAACCACATGACCACAAAGCTGACAAAAAACATGATTAGCAAAACCGCGGCGATTGATCAACAAAACTACTTGTTCTTGCTGGGCGAGACGCTGATCAATAGCCCTACTTAGCTGCGGCGAAAAAATCGCCTTCTTACCATCGGCAAATTCTTTGCGCATATCAACAAGAGTAACTTTGGGCATAGCCTGGAGGAATACACGATTGGGCATAGCCAAAATGCGATTACTCTGCTGCGCCCGCTGATAAGAAACAATGTCTGGAGTGGCACTGCCAAATAGCACAAGAGCACCAGTGCGCCTAGCTTTTTCAATAGCTACGTCGCGGGCATTATAACGAGGACTTGGAGAAGACTGCTTATACGAACCGTCGTGTTCTTCGTCTAAAATAATTACACCAAGATCAGGAAGATGGGCGAGAATAGCTGATCTGGCCCCCAAGAGCACACGCACTTCTCCACTTCGCAAGCGCCGCCAAGTATCATAGCGCTCACCAGCACTGATGGCACTGTGCCAGACCGCAACAAGACCACCAAAGCGAGATTTTAAGCGGCCGGAGAGCTGCGGAGTAAGACTAATTTCGGGCACAAGAAAGAGCGCCGAGCGGCCGAGTTTGAGGGCCTCAGTAATCAGCCGCAAGTAGACTTCGGTCTTACCAGAACCAGTGACACCGTGCAAAAGCCAGGGCTCGACAGCTTGCTTGCAAGAGGCTTCTGGACTCAAACTTAACCGCTGCGAAAGGTCATCTTTAAGCACCTGAAAAACCTGAGACTGCTCAGCAGTGAGCGGCAAACTATTGTCTTTTGCCGCTCGATCAATAAAGGCCTGCGGCAAGCTCGCCAGTGAGTCGCGCTGCACTTCTTCGCTCTGGGCAACAATTAGACCGGCGCCTATTAATTTATCAACTGTGGCCCGACTAACCTTAGCTTCCTCAGCTAAGAGAGTTATAGAAACAGCCTTCCCTTCTGCCTCCAGGGCAAGGATGGCGGTAATTACAGCTTTCTGTTTGACAGTTTTAGCAAGTTCTATGGCACCATCTACTGATTTGAGAAAAGTAGCAGTTTTGGCCGTTGTAGACCCTTCTTCTTCAACTTCAGTACACAAGTATTGCCCTTTGACCAGCTCGCGCAGGGCCCGCTGAAATTGCACGACATCAAGCTTAGGACGAGCTTTTCGACCAATCTGCTCAAAGCGTTGACGCAAAATATTTAAGTTCAGCGCCCCTTTTGCTGAATCTCTCAAGAGGGTGACAATCAGCTTGGCAGCATCATCTAACTGTACTTCGTTAGGGTTAGCAGTGAGCCTAACAACTCTTTTTAGTTTGGTAGTCAGGCAAGCCGGTATAGCTGCAGCAATCACTTCTTGCAGTGAGGCACAATATTGTTTGCCAATATAGCCAAGAAAATCTATATATTCTTGGTCGAATAAAGGCTCAGGCTCTAGAACTTCTTGAATTTCCTTAATGGCATAATCGGCTTCAAAATGAGCGAGCAAATCAATAACATAACCAGGAACCAGCTGCCTTGGTCCAAAAGGAACAATCACTTGGGCTCCGACAAATACGCTACCAAGCAACGCTTCCGGCACCTTATAAGTGAAGAGCCTATCCTTCAAGCCCTGAATCTGTACGTCGAGGATGACACTAACAAAAAGTGCCTTCTCGGAAGATGTTGAAATTTCAGACTGAACAGTCATGGCACCGATCTTACAAGCATTCAGCATAATGCATTGCCCTCGGTCAAAAATAGCGCAATAGCCAAAGCATAAACAAAGCAGCACTTTAGTATAGACAGCAATTCGAATAGTCGGAAAGCACTATTTTGCCGCCGAAAGCGAGGCTATGCTCCGATTACATACTTCTTCCAATTATATTCAGAAGCACCAGCGTGCTTTGAAATCTCGAAAACCACATGCGACATTGGTCGGCGCGGGGTGGTATTTAGTGGCATCCCGGCCTCTTTAGGAGTGCGATCGCCTTTCTTGACGTTACAGCGCAGACAGGCTGCAGCAACGTTGTCCCAGCTATCCAAGCCGCCCCGGGAGCGCGGAATAATATGATCGATAGTGAGATCATGCCTCTTATCGCCGCAATATTGGCAAATGTAATTGTCGCGGTGGAGGATGTTGCGGCGCGACAAGCTGATTTCTTTGTAGGGAATCTTGACGTAAGAACGCAGGCGAATAACCGTAGGCAAGGGCAAATCGGTATAGATTTCTTTGCCATTGTTCTCGATTTGTTCTGCTTTCCCCTTCATCAACAAGACAACAGCGCGGCGCCAGGTGCAGATATTGAGCGGTTCGTAGGATGCATTGAGCACTAATACTTTCGACACTTTACCCTCACTCGGCTACTTAAATCTTGCTAGCAGCAGGTTAGCAAAAGTTTACGTTGTATTATTATAACTAGTTATTAGTAAAGAGTCCACAAATAGGTATATATGGGCCTTTCTTCGGCCAGAATGGCAGCGCCAGGGAGCATGGCGGCTCCAGCCGAAAAGGCCGCAAACACAGACAGTGACTACCTTTCCACCCCACGCGCTGGCCGAAATTTAGCCTAGCGGGCAATTCTTAAGCAAACCGTTAAGGTTCTCTAGAGATTCGAGCCAGTGCATGTCTAAGGGTGATACCTTGGAGTTCTGATAGAGCGGGCGGTCCTACGGAAGGCCGTCGCCAATTCCGCTTGGTGTTTGCCACAGCAGAACCTCTACCAGGTTTTCAGTTCCGCCATACCTTCTGGCCTACCCATTAACTAAGGAGCAATTACCCTTGCCAGTAGCATCGATGAGACAACTTTTGGAAGCAGGCGTTCACTTCGGCCACCAAACCCGCCGCTGGAATCCCAAGATGAGACCTTACATCTATGGTGAAAGAAACGGCATCTACATTATCGACCTTGAGCAAACCACTCGCGCTCTCGATAAAGCCTGTGAATACATCAGAAAATGCGCTTCCGAAAAGAAAAACATTATTTTCGTCGGCACCAAGAAACAAGCTTCTGAAATCGTTGAAGAAGAAGCAAAACGTTGCGGCGCCCACTACGTCAACCGTCGTTGGTTAGGCGGCATGCTCACCAACTTCGAAACAATTAGACTGCGTATTAACCGTCTAAAAGAGTTGGAAGAAATGCGCGATAACGGCGATCTCTTCCGTCGCGGTAAGAAAGAACAGTCAGTTCTTAACCGTGAACTGCTGAAACTGGAAAAATCACTTGGTGGTATCAAAACCATGCGTGGTAAGCCAGACGTACTCTTCATTATCGACCAGAAACGTGAATTCATTGCTGTTAACGAAGCCAAGAAAATCGGCATCGCCACAGTAGGAATTATCGATACCAACTGCGATCCAGATGGCATCGACTATGTAATTCCAGGCAATGATGACTCCATTCGCTCAATCAAGCTCATTGTCGGCAAAATTGCTGACTCTATTCTTGATGGTAAGCAAGGCGCCGGCGTTCAAGTTGAACTTCCAGCCGAAAAGACTGACTGGAAAGAACATGGCGCTCCTGAAGCTGTAAGCGAGACCGAGCCTCAAATGGCTGTGGTTGGCGCTGGCGAAGAAGCTCCTGCTGAAGCTGCTAGCGAAGGCTAATTTTAGAGCGATTTAAATTCACGATTTCCACTTTCATATGAGGATAGGAGATGAGTACAGTGGTTGAAGTATCCGCGTCCATGGTCAAAGACTTGCGCGAGAAATCTGGCGCAGCAATGATGGATTGCAAAAAAGCCCTAGTAGAAGCTCTTGGCGATTTCGACAAAGCCTTCGAACTTCTCAGACAAAAAGGTGCCGCATCCGCTAGCAAAAAAGCCAGCCGGGCTACATCTGAAGGTCTCGTAGTTGGTCAAGTCAGTGCTGACGGCAAAGTAGCCTCGCTAGTTGAAATCAATTGCGAAACAGACTTCGTTGCCAGAAATGACCAATTCGTTGCCCTCGGCAAACAAATTGCCGAATTAGCTGGCAGCAAAAAGCCTGCTGATGTCGAGGCCCTCATGGCTTTGACTCTAGACGGTAAAACTGTTCAAGAAGCTGTAACTGAAACAATAGCTAAAATTGGCGAAAACATTTCAGTTAAGCGCCTAGCAGTCTTCGACTTGTCTAAGCCTCAGGGCACAACCGGTCTTTACATCCACACATTGGGTGGCAAGATGGGTGCAATCGTTGAAATTGAAACCGATAAAGCAGTGGCTAACCCAGCCGACTTGCAAGCCGTCGCCCGCGAATTGGCTATGCATGTTGTTTCAGCTAAGCCTACATTCTTGACCCGCGACGATATTTCAGCAGAAGTTATCGAAAACGAACGCAGAATTGAATTGGGTAAAGCCGATCTTGCTGACAAGAAGCCTGAGATGAAAGAAAAAATCGTCACTGGCCGCGTTGACAAGCTCTTGGCTGAGCGTGTTCTCAGTGAACAACCATTCGTCAAAGACCCCCAGCAGTCAGTTGCCAAATACCTGGCAGCCAAGGGCAAAGAAATGGGTGTTGAGGCTAAAGTTGTGCGCTATGCCTTGTTCATCCTCGGTGACAATGGCGATGCTAGCGAAGAGACTGAAGCTTCCGCTTAAACCAATGCCATGTAGATAGATAGACAGCCGTGATCGCGTTATGATCTGGCTGTCTTCTCTTTTGAAGACTATATGTCTTCTTAATAGAACGCTTTTGCAAAGGAATCACCAAATGGCCATTCACTATAAAAGGATTCTACTCAAGCTCAGCGGCGAGGCTCTTATGGGCACTCAAGGCTTTGGCATCGATCAAGCGGAAATTAACCGTATAGCCAATGAGATACAGATCGCATATAACCTCGGCGTACAAATTGCAGTGGTTGTTGGCGGCGGAAATATTTTCAGAGGAGTTCAAGGGGCTGGGTGGGGAATGGATAAAGCGGCCGCCGACCACGTTGGCATGCTGGCTACGATCATGAACTGCCTAATTCTTGGTGAGGTTCTCAACAAAAAAGGTATCGACATTCGCGTGCAAACTGCAATTGCGATGCCTACCGTAGCCGAACCATTCATTCGTCTGCGGGCAATCCGCCACCTGCAAAAAAATCGCATCGTCATTCTTGGCGGTGGCACAGGCAATCCTCACGTCACCACCGATACAGCAGCCGCCCTGAGAGCCGCTGAACTGAAAGCCGATGCCGTTTTGATGGCCAAGAATGGAGTCGACGGTGTCTACGACGATGACCCAAGAACCAATCCTAAAGCAAAAAAACTAGACCACATATCGTTTGACGAGATGCTCAGACAAGGTCTCAAAGTAATGGATCCCGCGGCAGTATCACTCTGTCAGCAAAACAATATTCCAATCTTAGTTTTCGATTTTGCTAAAGATGGCAGCATTGAACGCATTGTCAAAGGCCAAGAAGTTGGAACTATCGTAGGTAACGCAGTTCGAGTTTAAGCATAGGGTTTAAGGTAAGGATAGATAGATTCATGAGCACAACCACAGAAGTCTTACAGAACGCAGAAGAGCGCATGAAAAAAGCGCTAGTGAGCTTGCACAAAGAATTGCAAACCGTGAGAACCGGCCGCGCCAATCCTCAAATGCTCGACCGTATCGAAGCGGACTACTACGGCACCATGACTCCTCTCAAAGGTCTTGCCAATATCTCCACCAGCGATGGTCGTTCGCTCACAATTCAGCCTTATGACAAAGGCAGTTTGAAAGCAATCGAACAAGCCATTCACAAATCAGATCTTGGTCTTACACCAAACTCTGATGGCAATGTCATTCGCATTGGCATTCCTCAAATGACTGAAGACCGTCGCAAAGAAATGAGCAAGATGGTCAAAAAAATCGGCGAAGAATCAAGAGTGGCAGTGCGCAATATTCGTCGCGACAGTGACCAAGATTTGAAGAAAATGAAGGGTGCCCAGATTTCAGAAGACGAAATCAAAGGCAAAGAAGCTGACCTACAAAAACTTACTGACAAATACGTCAAAGATATCGACAAGTACATCCACGACAAAGAAGCGGAGTTGATGGAAGTCTAAAGCGGACTGTCAAAAGCAAGCTTACTGGGATTGGATTTGGAGGAAGTAAAATGTGCGGAATCGTTGGCTATCTTGGCCCTTTACATGCAGCACCTGTTTTGCTCAACGAGCTAAAATGCCTTGAATACAGAGGTTACGACTCTGCCGGAGTAGCCGTTATTGAGAACGGTCGCCTTTGCGTACTCAAAGCAGCTGGCAAACTCTCCAACTTAGAAGCGCTGCTAGAAAGCAAACGGCCTTCTGCCACCATCGGTATTGGCCATACTCGCTGGGCCACCCACGGCATACCAAACGACCAAAACGCTCACCCGCACACCGATGCCACTGGCACCATTGCTGTTGTGCACAATGGCATCATCGAGAACTATGAGGAGTTGCAAAACGAACTCAAAGGGCTTGGTTATCATTTCAACTCAGATACCGATACAGAAGTGGTAGCACACCTGGTATCACACGAATACGCCAAAGACAAAGACCTACTGAAAGCCATTACCCGCTCAGTTAAACGCCTGGTCGGTATTTTTGCTCTCGGCGTAGTCAGCCAAGAACACCCTGATCGCATCTACGCTATCAATCACCACTACTCCCTTTCGGTTGGCCTCGGCAACGACGAAAACTTCCTCGCTTCCGATTCAATGGCCGTGCGCCAGTACACCAATCGTGTAATTAAACTTGAACAAAGCGAAATTGCTGAAATCACAGCAGCAAAAGTTCGACTCTTCACCTTCGATGGTGTTGAAGTAAAACGCAGCCCGATTGCCCTTGATACAAGCCCTTATGTCATCGACAAGTGCGGTTACAAGCATTTCTTGCTCAAAGAAATACACGAGCAACCGTTAGTGCTGCGCCAAACCCTATCAAAATATCTTCGTCATCCAAATCACCCTATCGACCTCAACATCGACCACCTGACGCCTTCAGGCAGTGCCGCTGCTAACTATGGTGTGCACCTCACCGATGAAGAAATAAAAGGTCTTACTCGCATCAATATCTTTGCCTGCGGTACCGCCTTCCACGCTTCGATGGTCGGTAAATTGTTGATTGAAGAACTAGTAGGCATTCCTGTTGATGTTGATATTGCTTCTGAAGTTCGTGGTCGCAAGTTACTCTGTAACGAATCAACTCTCGCTATTGCTGTAAGCCAATCAGGCGAAACTGCCGATACTCTGGCGGCTCTTTCTGCCGCGAAGCAAAAGGGCGCTTACACACTCGGTATAACCAATCGTGCTGATTCGCACCTGGCCCAGCTGACCCAAAACCTGATCGTCACCGAATGTGGCATTGAAGTGTCAGTAGCAGCTACCAAAACCTATTTGGCTCAACTGGCCTGCTTCTATTTACTGGCCATCTACTTAGGCGAGCGTCGAGGCACTCTCAGCCCGGAAAGAGCTAAAGACCTCAAGATCAAGCTCAATTTGGTGCCGGCTATGATCGAACAAATTCTCGCTCGTGAAGAAGAGATTCGCGAAACTTCAGTCAAATACGCAGAAGCTCACGACGTTGTTTTCATTGGTCGCGGACTGAACTATCCCACAGCATTAGAAGGCGCGCTCAAACTAAAAGAATTGAGCTATATTCACGCTTCCGGTTACGCTGCGGGCGAACTAAAACACGGGCCAATTGCAGTACTCGATCAAAACGTGCCGGTGATCACAGTACTAGTACCTGGTCTAGTTTATGAAAAGACCTTGTCTAATGCTCAAGAAGCAAGAGCACGCAAAGCCAAGATGATTGCAGTAGCTGTGGATGGCGATGAGCAAGCACAAAAGACCTTTGACTCAGTCTTGACAGTGCCAACGGTGGATGAGCTTTTCTCACCAATGACCACTGTAGTGCCACTACAGTTGCTCTCGTACTTTATTTCGGACTACCTCGGCAAAGATGTGGATCAGCCTCGCAATTTAGCGAAGTCAGTCACAGTGGAATAGAGAAGACCACACGAGCAGAAATTGCCAACCATCAAAATAACAATCATAGGCGGCGGCTTCAGCGGCGCCATGACGGCATATCACCTGCTCCGGCAAGAAAAAGTTGCCTGCGCTATCACTATTGTCGAGCCCGCTCTTAGCAATAAAGGAGCAGGTCTAGGACTAGCCTATAGCACTACCTGCGGCGAGCATCTCCTCAACGTTAGTGCCGCTGGTATGAGCGCCTTAGCAAATCAACCGGAGCACTTTCTCAACTATGCCAGGGCGAAAGACCCGGCCGTTAAGGCTGAAGACTTTCTACCACGTATGTTTTTTGGTCAGTATGTCCAGGAGCTGCTCAACACTGCCATCGCCGACAATTCCTCCAAAGTGGAAAAAAGCAATTGCCAATTCTCACTAGTAAACCAGCGCGCCGTAGATATTGAGCCGACTGAAAGCCATGAAAATAAGCCAAAATACAAAGTAATCTTGGACAATCAGCAGTCGCTTGAAGCTGACATTGTGGTCTTAGCTCTCGGCAATTTAGCCGGTAAGGAACCGGCCTGGCTCGACAGATTGTCTCCGTCCAGTACTCACTATATTCATAATCCCTGGAATACCAGGGCTCTTGCAGCCATCGAAAAAACCGAGTCAATTCTGCTGGTTGGCACCGGTCTTACGGCAGTAGACAAAATCATTGAACTGAAAGCCAGAGGCCATGTCGGGAAAATCACGGCCGTTTCCCGTCACGGTCTCCTTCCCCGGAGACACTTAGAACGGCCCGAATTACATCCGCCCCAACTGGCATGGGAAGAAGTCGACCAATGGAGCCACTCGGCTCTGACTACACTGAAACTAGTCAGAGAAAAAGCGGCTCAGGCAGTGAACTGGCAAGCAGGCATAGATAGTTTCAGATCAATTACCCAAAGATGGTGGGCTGCTCTCGCCCTGGTTGAGAAGCGCAATTTCATGCGCCATCTCCAAACCTACTGGGATATTCATCGCCACCGCATGGCACCTTCCATTGCTGCAAAAATAGACTCATATCAAAAGAATGGAGAATTAGTCATTCTCTCTGGTGGCATCAAAGCCATGCAAGAAACTGCTGGAGACAAGAGTGCAGCAAAAGTTGAAGTAGCGCTTCAAGAGCGCTATTCAGTGCCACAAACACTTCTATTTGACAAAGTAATAAATTGCACCGGCCCACAATTGAAACTCAAAGCAATCGATAGCCCTCTCATGGTCAATCTTCATAGACGACTACTGATCGCCCCCGATCCAACTGGTGCTGGCATCAACTGTCAACCTTCGGGCAAGGTCATTGATAGCAGTGGACAGACCAATAACCAACTATTCGCCATCGGTCCATTGCTCAAAGCCGTCCTACTTGAAAGTGTGGCAGTGCCTGAATTAAAAGGGCAGGCCGAAGAGCTCGCCAACTTAATTTGCGCTGAGGCAAAAAAATAGACTGCTCTCTCACGGCAGGGCAGTGACGTGATTAATCTGCCTGCCATAGATTCACCATTTTTAAAAACCACAATGAAATGAAGAAAGTGCTTCTATCCAGAATCAAGCCATTCTCAAATGGGGTAATAGTCATGGTGCAATATTTAAAAGATGCATGGCAACCATTCATTGCTGCAGGCGAGACTGCTCTGCTGGAACAACGGCACAACGATGCTAAGGTCAATTTTCAGATGGCTCTACTTGACGCTGAGATGTGCCAGAGATCTGATCGGTGTATTGCCATTACTCTCGATCGCCTCGCCGAGACCTACCAAATGTTGAATCAACTGGACGAGGCAGAAGAAATCTTGCTGCGCAGCCTAAGAGTCAAACAAAATTCGGAGGAGTTCTGCCAGTTTGATATTCTCAGAACAATGTTCAAACTCTCAAAACTCTATTACAGCCAATCTAAGCTGGGTGCAGCGGCCTACACAACCAAAAAGCTTTTAGATTTAAGTGAGCAGAACTTCGCTCCTAGCCATCCTTTGATTGCCTTGGTAGCGCGTCAGCTAGCCGACTTATATAACCAACTCGGTTCTGCTAGAGAAGCTGAACAGTTCTACCAACGTGCCCATGATGTGCAAAAGAATCAAATTGGACATGGATGGGCCATTCCGGCAGCTGCCCCAGTATGCACTTATCTTTGAATCTGCACTTATATTTGAATCTGCACTTATCTTTAAAGATGCATCGATATCTGAAGCAAAATCTTGATGCCGGCCGGTACGGAGGCAGACTGCTGGTCTGCTAATATCTTTGTTGAAGATGATTCCTTACTGACAAGAGCAAAAGGAAGGGAAGAACTGGCCCTCAAGATATCTCAAAAAGTCCTGATTCTAGTTTCTGTGCCAGTACTCTTTGAAATTGGCCTGGTTACCTATGTCACCAATCTCTTCAATCAGATTGAAACATCAAGGCTAAAGGCAGTTCACGCCAGAGAACTCACTAGCCACTTGAACTCCATTGTCAATTCGCATGTGCAGAGAGTTTCACTACTGATTCTTCGCAAGGTCAAAAGTCAGCCCAAGGAAAGCGCCGCAGAAGCTGCCCTAAAGGAAAAAATCAGAGCTGAAATTGCCGAACTGAATATTGTAAGTAGTTCAAATAATACTGAACAAACTAAGTGGAAACACTTGGTCAAACTGTTTGCCGAGATTGACAAAGCCCTTGACGAAGCCACAGTAGCCTATACCAGTGGCAATGATTTGCAAGCAGCGGTGCTCTGGAGTGGGGCCCAAAGTAAACTCAATCAATTTATTAATATCTCTAATCAACTCACTTTAGACCAGAAGAAAGACCAAGCCAAAAGTGAAATCGAGTATGAAACCTATGATCGCAGACTGCGGTTGGCGCTGAAGCTCTCTCTATTTCTCAGTGGTGCCATAGCCTTTGGCCTGGCGCTCTTTTTCAACCAGAGCACCACAAGAAGACTAAACAAGCTAATGCAAAATACCAAACTTCTAGCGATGGGAAGAGCACCAGGTAAGTTTATTGGTGGCGATGATGAGCTAGCCAAAATCGATAGTATTCATCATCAAATGCATGACATTTTGGTGCAGTTGAGGCAGAAAGAAAGAGCTATTCTAGACAATGCTGCCGAGGCTATCTGCGCAGTAAACAGCGATCTCAAATTGACTGAATTTAATAACGCCGCTACAAGACTTTGGCAGAAAAGTGCAGATAACTTATCTCACGCCCGCCTCATTGAGCTTATCAGTGATGAGGACAGAGAGAACGTAGTAGCAAAATTGGAAGAAGCTGAGACTAGTGCTTCCGAAGTCAGATTTGAGGCTAAAATTCGCAGTGGTGAAGGTAGTTCTACAACTTGGCTAGACACAGCCTGGTCAGTCACCTGGTCAAATTCCAACTCGTCACTCTACTGTGTTATCAGCGACATCTCGGCGCGAAAAAAACTTGAACAACTCAAACGAGACTTCGTTGCCATGCTCAGCCACGATCTACGCACACCACTCAACTCAGTACAGGCTTCTCTTGAGCTAGTCTCTTCAGAGCACTTTCAATTACCAGAGAACGCTCTGAAATATATAAATCGAGCCGAGCGGGGCCTACAGTTATCACTAGCTTTGATCAACCAACTTCTAGAGATAGAGAAAATGGAGTCAGGCGTAATTTCCCTTAGCCTTGATGCCTTGAGCACTCAAGAACTATTCAATAAAGCTAGCTATTCTGTGGCTTCCTTGGCTGAAAGCAGAAGAGTCAAAATTAGCTATGACGGCCCCTCAATTGAATTTGTTGGCGACAGCGAAAGACTTGTCCAGGTGCTCATCAATCTGCTCGGCAATGCCATAAAGTTTAGTCCTGATGACTCCAGGGTGACAGTAACAGCAGAACAACAGCATGTCTCCGACAACTGTGCGATCACCCGTATTAACGTTACTGACGAAGGACGCGGCATTCCAGCTGAAAACTTAGAGCAAATATTCGAACGTTTTCAACAGGTCAATCCACGCAACGACAAAGAAAAATCAGGCACCGGATTGGGACTAGCAATTTGCAAAGCAATTGTCGAAGCGCATGGTGGCAGAATCGGAGTCAACTCACAAGTAGGCAGAGGCAGCACTTTTTGGTTCGAAATTCCGCTATCTTGACCGAGAGCTGATAAAGCATAATAACTACTCTTTTCTCAGCCTGTAGCCTATTTTATTGACTGTTTCAATTAACGACTCTTGCTCAGGCTGATCTATCACCCGTCGAATACGCTTAACTGAAGATCTAACAGCCTCAACAGTTGGACATTTGTCTGTGGCCCAAACTCTAGTAATCAGGGCGTCGGTGCTGAAGGTTTCCCCGGCATGCTGCAAAAGGAATTCAAGCAAGGCATAGTCGGTCGGAAGAAGAGCAATGGGATTGCCGTTGAGGAATATTTTGCGAGCATTTAAATCTAAGGCGAGATTGCCGACTACAACTTTGCCGCGATAGGTATCAGGACGTCTTAGCAATGCCCGTATGCGAAAACCCAACTCGCGTACACTGAATGGCTTGGTGAGATAGTCATCGGCCCCGCAATTAAAACCAGTTTCTTTGTCTTTTATATGGCCTTGCCCAGTCAACATAATAATTGGGGTAGTGCCGCCCGAATCGCGAAAGCGGCGACAAATTTCAAAGCCATCTAGACCCGGTAGATTAACGTCACAGACAATGACATCAAAGCCACCACCCAAAACTAGATCTAAGCCGCTAGGTCCGGTTCGTGCAATCTCCACGGCATGATGCTCCAAGCTCAGCCACTTCGCCACGGTAGCCGACATCTCATCATCATCTTCAATCAATAATATTTTCGCCATCAGGACAATACTATCACTGTAGCCGACGAGAATATTACTAGTCTCATACTACTAGTCTCATAAGACTAGGCCACTATTCCAGGCGGTGGATTGCGTCTCAACTCATCCTCACTGACAGTGCTATAAAAAAGCGGCTGCCAGCGGTCAGATAGTCGCAACCAATTGCTGGTGCCAATACCGTCCGAATTCTCAAGACCAACAGCTGTTCCATCCGGCTTGGCATACCAGTCGGCCCCTTGATCAATAACTAAATTAGAGTCTGGTCTATCCGAGCGCACCATGCCAGAGACATAAATACCATCAATATTCTGATTATCGAACCCACCCCTTCCATTAATCCACGGTTGGAAGTTAAAGCCTGGAGGTGGAGCCTTAAACGACGCTACACCATCTTCGCTATTGCTGATTGGTGCATCGTAAACAGCATACATATCAGCAAAATCGGCGTCGGAGAGGCCACCACCTATTCCCGAATTATTTTGGTTAAGCACCTCTAGCCACTTACCATCTTTTGTATGCACATACGTGCGGAAATTTTGCATCTCAACCCGGGCTTCAGGATTGGCCTGTTTACCTTTCTCTGGATAAACCATATTCCAGGCCATCAGGTAATTGTAACGAGGATCAGGCGTCGTCGGTCTATCTATACCAGCGAGCGAACGCCCTCCATACCAGCCAAACCGATCAGTATTCTCCCCAGGGAAAACAGTATTTTGACTTCGGTCATTCTGAGCCAATACTTCATCCACGCTTCCTGTCACTGGCTTGCTGCTATCGGCCAGGTAGGTGGAAGCATCACTCTCTCGTGGCGGCTCCGTAGCCTCAGACGGCAGGTCAGCTTGGCCTCCTGAATCTGCCGCTGCAGAAGTGCTAGGCTGACAGTCTTCACAGCTGTCACTGCCAGTTTCGCCACTAGAGGCGGCTAAATTTGGCTCTAAGACGGCACCAAGATCTTGCAAATCGGCTGCGGCTTCATGCATCCATTCCCGAGCCATGCGGGCACTCCCCCTATCGCTTGCCCTGATGGCGCGCTCGATATCAAGCAAAACCTCTTCAAACTTGTCCAAAAGACTGTTCTTTGCTGGTTCACTAGAATGATTGGCTTCGTATATATTCTCACAATCGGCAAAGTCAATCGAACCAGAACTATGACCAAAATTGCGTGCCCCCTGACTATGCGAGCAATCGTTTCTAAGGCCTGGAAAGGACATAACGCTGCGCTGCAGCTCCTCCATAACTTCACTTAGAATCGGACTGATAGAGTGATCGTTATAGTTCTGACCGACAGAATCAAGAGAGCAATCTTTTCCCATTGACGGTGCCTCACTATTCCTGAAGATGGTAGTAAAAAAATGCTGCAGTCACAATTAAGCGATGGGTGAGCATGAGTCGATACTAGACACCGGTCATGGCGAAGCCATGGCAGAGCGATTAAACTTTCGCCCGAAGCCTGAAATAGTTATTGGCCCCGTTGTTGGCTGGCCTGATTAAGAGTGTTTGTCATATCGGCGTAGCCCTTCCAGCCTGTAACAACGCCTGATTCAGCCTGAGTAGCAGTTTGTGCTGCCTGCGCCCTGGCTTGAGTGAGGTTATATTCGGCGGTTTGCTCACCTGGAATTTTCGCCAGTAATTCATGGGCTTCATCAATGCCCTGAGCAGCAGCTCGGCGCAACCAGAACACAGCCTTGGCAATCTCTGGCTGCATCGCTCGCTCTTCAGCTCTTACAACCCGCTCACCACCAAGATAAAGCTTGCCGAGATCGAGTTGAGCCTGGCCATAATTTTGCTCTGCTGCTTTCTCAAACCAATGGGCGGCTTTATCAAAATCTTGCCTAGCACCAATACCAGTGGCATACATATGGCCGAGCATTGTCTGGGAATAAGGGCAGCCTTGCTTCGCCTTAGTTCTTAATATGGCAAAAGCACGGCTAAAGTGCTGAGCCTTTAAAGCCGCGTGTGCCCTATCTAAGTGGGCATACGAAGAAGGTGAATTAGACTTTTGCCCAGCTGCCACTTCATTGCTAAATAGTAAAAGTAACAGCGAAACAGAAGCTACTAGAGCGTACCTGAATACCATTTCAAATTACCATTACTACATGGAAACAGAACCGCGCCTGTCGGCAAGAGAGGAACTAGGTTCTTCTTCTACAATCTTAGGAGTAATTAGCAACATCAACTCAGTTCGGTTGCGACCTTTGAGAGTATTTCTAAAGAGAGCACCAAGCACTGGGGCTTCTGCTAGGTAAGGGGTTTTCGACAACTGTGCCGCTTCGGTCTCAGAGAACAAACCACCGAGTACAAGAGTCTGTCCATCTTTGATGCGCACTTCTTGAGCCATAATATCGCGGTAATTAAGCAGGGTGACAACAACTGTTGGTTGGTTCACTGGTCCAAAAGTCTGAGGTGGTCCTAGCGGTGTAGAAACCTGCGGCCGCAATCGCATGGTAATAAAACCATCTTGGCTCACTCTTGGCAGTACGTTTAAGAAAATTCCAGCCTTGGTCAATTCGACGTTAGTTGTGACCACGCCTAAACTGACTGTAGATGTCACTTTGTGAATTACTTCAGAGGCAATCGTGATCAGTGCCTCAGAATTGTCGACAACCACAACTGAAGGATTAGCAATAAGCTTGGCCTTGTTTGTCTGCAGCAATAAATTGACTGAAAGGTTGATGGCATGAGGAACAGTAGCTATGTTAGCTCTGCCGCCAGCACGACCATCAGCAGCAATAAAGTTGAAAGCACTTTGAGCGGTAGTGACAGCGTTAACTCCAGCAATGGTTGGTGCAATAAGGGGCACCAACGAACCGATTAGACCAGAGTAGGCTGTACCAGGAGTACCAGCACCATTGGCAGCACCATTGGTGACGTTGGAGCCGGTGAACGGAATAGCCGGAATGTTGGGATTGGCCACCGAGCTAGCAGGTGAACCTAAGCCGGGCAAGAACGATTTCAATGGCGCTTGTGAATTGCCCATGATTGAACTGGATAAACCCTCACCCTGCAAGTTGAGGGTGGCGCCCAGTTGGCGGATACCCTGGTTGCTCAACTCAATCAATGAAGCTTGAATATGCACTTGCTTAGGTCGTCTATCAATTAAACGGATAGCATCCTCAGCGATATTAACGTCGTCAGCAGTGCCAACGACAATAACTTGCCGCCCTTTTACATCAGGTATGACGATGGCGCCACCACCATTAGGGTCAACGCTAAAATCAGCGGCAATTTCTAGATTAGCTCTGATCTGTTGCGTACCAGGATCGGTAGCGGCATTGTTGAAGCCCACACCTTCTTGGGTTTGAGCACGACTGGTACCACGCAGAGTGCGAGGTTGGGTCTCTAATGAATAACTCTGAGTGGTGTCTGTATCACTCTTGCTTCCTTCCCGATCACTGGTTTTCTCGCCAGTGTTCTCCACTGAAGGTCCATTTAAATCTCCGCCTTGACCAGAGCCTTTCTTCTCGCTTGCTGTTTCATCGGTAGATTCATTTGCCAGCTGTCGCTTAGTGGTGGTCTTAAAATCTGGCAAATAGCCTTTATTGAAAATTGAAGCCGAAAGCAAGGCGGCGACATCATATGGGTGTGAATAGCTAAGTTTGAAGGCTCGCGCCATTGGTCTGTTAAGACCCAGCTGCACCATTGCCTGAGTCGAGCCTACCACAATGGTTTTGTTATCGAGCATACGACTCTGCAAACCAGCGGCGGCTAAGACATTGTCCATCGCTTCATTGAGATTGACGTCGCGTAGATCGCCAGTAATTTTGCCGCTGCATGACTTGTCGATGATGATATTGACGTTGCCACGGCGAGCAATTTCAGTAATGACGTCTTTTACTGGAGTGTCGCGGAAACTCAAATGATGAATTAACTGACGACCTTCTTCTGTCTGGGCAAAAAGCTGGAAAGGACGACGAATTTTTACAGTTCCCGTCACCCCAGGAAGCGAATTGCGCGTTACTGAGCGCATCGACCCTTGAGCGAGCTTACGACCGTCACTGTCAGATTCTCCTGAACTAGACTTAGAGTCTGAGCCGAAATCCGAATCAGAAAGATTGGCTGGACCACTAGCTGAGCCACTGCTCACTGGTGAGTAAGAAAGCCCACTCGGCTTAGAATTACTACTAGAGCTTGAGCTAGAACTTGGGCTAGAACTGTCACCAACAGGATTATGATCACCATCTTCAGCCAGAGCCGGCAGAGGTGAAGCTGTAAAAGCACAAGCACAGAGTAGCGATAGTGATACCGCCTGCGATATCAACAAATTAAGTGCGGGCTTTTGGCCTTTGAATTGCACTAAGGGTGCCTCCGATAACTGCTTTTCCAAGCAGCGCCATTCTAACTTGAATACCTCAGTATTTCCTTAAACTTATGGTCGTTTATTGCCAGTTAAGCCATATATGGCGATTTCAAGATTATTTCTTGCTTCTCCGAGGTGTGGATTGAGGCGCAGGGCCAAACGCAATTCGGAAACGGCAGAAGAGACATCCCCTCGGCCGTACAAAGCATATCCAAGGTCATTGCGGGCCTGAGCATTGAGGGGGTCAAGGCGCACAGCCTGGCGAAATTCCTCTACGGCACCGTTCTTGTCTTTGTTGGCGTAAAGTGCCCGCCCCAGGGCCAGATGGCTCTCCGCCGAAGCCGGTTCGAGCAAACTTGCCTGCCTGGCGGTGCGCAGAGCGGGGTGATAATCGCCGGAGGTCAATAATGCCTTGGTCAAAACCACATGAGCCCGGGCCGAACTAGGCTCAACTGAAACTGCCTGACGGGCCGCCTTGATAGCGCCACTGATATCGTGGGTCGCCAAAAGGGCTTCGGACAAGCCCGAAAAGTTACTGGCGCTTGGTTTGAGCTGAGTAGCAAGGCGGTATTCGCTCACAGCCTGAGAAACCTCAGCCCTGGTAAAAAGACTATCGGCATAATATTCGTGGCTTTCAGCTGAACCAGGCTTAAGCTGCATGGCGCGCTTAAATTCCAACTCAGCATTGGCTTCATCGCCGCTATGGTCAAGGATTTTAGCCAAAACCATGTGGGCGAAATAATCTTCGGGAGCAATCGCCACAGCCCGCTTCATCTCAGAGGCTGAGCCTTCTAAGTCGCCGGCGAGATAAAGATAACTGGCCAGCCTTAATCTTAAATTTTCATCATAGGGATCATCGGTAATCTTGCGCCGCAATTGAATCATCAAATCGCCCATGGAGCGCAAATCGACGCTAGCCGGCTTGCTACTCATGAGCTTCAAGAGGGCCGACTGGGCCACCGAAAGGCTAGGTGTATCTGGCCTGGAAGTATCTGACCTGGAACTATCTGGCCTGGAACTATCTGGGCTGGCTGGATCTGGACTAGAGCCATTAGACTTAGGGCTTGCCCCTTGAGCAATTGGCGACAAGAAGGAAAAACTAACGGCCAGGGCTAAGCAGTAAGTGATAACTGCTGAACGGCCCTTACACAACTTGAAATTTCGCTTAATGACTAGGTTTCTCGCTACAATCATTGCCAACGCACTACATTGCCAATGATACCAACAGAAACCCAGAAAGAAAGTGAAGCCAAAGCCATGTCCGCAGAGCGCCTATATCCACATTCCTTTTTGCACCCATAAGTGCGAATTTTGCGATTTTGCAGCCTTTGCTGGCCTAATCGAGTTAGAAGACGAATATTGCCAGATTCTAGCCGGTGAAATTGAGTCGCGGTTAAGCCAGCGCCAAGAGGCGCTCAGCCTCAAAACTATCTTTTATGGCGGCGGCACCCCTGGGCTAATAAAGCCCAGCAACATCGCCATGATTCACAAACAGCTTCTAAAATTTGCACCGCTGCAAACAGGTCTAAAGCCTGGTGAACTTGAAATTGCCCTAGAAACCACCCCGCACGCCATTACAGCTCAAAAAGCACAAGAGTGGCTGGAAATCGGGATCAACCGTCTTTCAATTGGCATCGAATCACTGTCTGATGCCGAGCTTAGTGCCATCGGCCGCGATCATAGCGTGGCGGAAGCCGTTGCCGGAGTAGCAATTGCCCATCAAGCCGGCTTTGAGAGTATCAGCATCGACTTTATGTATGGCCTACCCACCCAAACCCTCGCTAGCTGGCAAGCCACCTTAGATGCAGCTATCGAACTAACCGAGCGGTATCCTTCGATTCAACACATCTCTGCCTATGGCCTAGAAATTGCTAAAAATTCCCCTTTACTCAGTCGTTTTCCTCGCGACTCAGCAAGCTATCCATCGGAAGACCACTGCGTTGAAATGTATGAGGCCCTGGTGAGAACACTTGAGTCTCATAATTATCAGCAGTACGAAGTCTCAAACTTTGCTAAACCGGGCCAGCAGTCTCAGCACAACCTCACCTATTGGCGCAATGCCCCCTATTTTGCCTTCGGTGTCGGGGCCCACCGCTATGTTGACGGGGTGCGCAGCGCCAATTTGCGCTCCTTGAAAAAATATATGCGCAGCCCACTGACCGATGAAGTGAGCGAAATAATTGACGCCAAAACCTGTATCAAAGAAGGCATAATGCTTGGCCTGCGACTGGTTCAAGGAATTGACCTGAAACAATTTGAACAAGACTATGAGGTCGACTTACTGGCCACCCAAGGCAGCGAAATCGACTACTTATGTGAGCAAAAGTTGCTTGAATTATCAGACGGCAAGCTGAAGATTACACGGCAGGGAATACCTATAAGTAACTCAATAATTGGCCGTCTAATTTGAGGATATTCATTGCTTTTAGGGGAATACCAGAATATAGGCGGTTGTTTTTGTTTTTACTAATGGCTTGGAGTTTAGGCTGTGAAGTCCTGTCCTGAGTGCTACTCAGAATACGAAGATGGTCTTGAAAGATGTCCTGCTGATTCCAGCCTGCTGAAATCAGGAGATCGTGACCCGCTTGTTGGCACGAGACTAGGCGACCGCTATGAGATAGTATCGGTAATTGGTCGCGGCGGCATGGGAGTTGTCTATAAAGCCCGGCAGGAGCAAATGGATAAGCTCATGGCCATTAAGATGCTGCACTCACATATGGTGTCAGACTCAGAAGCCGTAAAGCGTTTTTATCGCGAAGCAAAAACGGTCTCACAGGTAAAACACCACCATATCGTCACACTCTACGACTTTGGCATGAGCTCTCAAGGCCAACCCTTTTTGGTGATGGACTACCTCCAAGGAGTGAGCCTCAAAGACGAACTAAAAAACAACGGACCACTTTCCTTCGAAAGGGCTGATCGAATTTTTGGCCAGATCGTAGATGGACTAGCTGCTGCCCATTCTCTCGACGTTGTTCACCGCGACCTTAAGCCAGAAAATATTGTGCTTTCATCCAATGCTCCCACGGGAGATTGGGTGACCCTGGTTGACTTTGGCCTTTCCAAGCTAAAGGAACCGAAAACTCAAGATGCCTATACCATCACCAAAACTGGGGACGTCTGCGGCAGCCCACCCTATATGAGCCCAGAGCAGTGTTTAGCCGCTTCGGCTGTTGACCCCCGCTCCGATATCTATTCGCTGGCAATTGTTGCTTATGAATCGCTCTCAGGCTTCCTGCCCTACAAAGCTAAATCGGCAATTGAAATGATGGACTGCCACTTATACGGCACGCCCACGCCTTTTTCACAGGCATCAACCGATTTTAAAGTCTGTACCGAGGTCACCAATGTCTTGAACAAGGCACTGGCCAAAGAACCAGAACAAAGACAGCAAGATATTCAAGAATTTGGCAAAGAGCTTCACGAGGCCCTTGCACGAGATGGCATTAAGCTCAAATCGTATAAGCATCGCATGGAAATTGCCGACTTCAAAGATATGGAGAGCGAAGCCGAGGCCCTGATGACCGGCTCCTACCCCACCCTGGGATTGGCTGCTGAAGGGCACTTAAATGCCATAAACAATCAAACAGCCATGGAAATTGCTACCAATACCCAGGTAGATTCAAACTACAGCAAGACCAGCATCCAGACTGGCGGCCACGACGTCGTTAATTTCTCCAATAACAACGGTGCTGTTAATAATAACAACAATAACAACAATGGCGACGCTGCAGCGGAAGAGGCCCAACGCAGCTGGATTTCACGAGTGATGAGTGCGGTGTTCGGACCTCGTCCCCAGGCAGTGGTGGAACACGAAGAAGAACTTGAATCAAATTTACCTTACGCCAACTGCCCCTACTGCCAAGCACCAGTGCGCTCGATGATCCGCTTTTGTATTTCCTGTCAGCGCCAACTACCTTCAGCAGCCGAGTATGCTCGCATGCGCATCAGCGCTGGTAGCAAGCTTGTGCCAGCGAAATCACAGACCAATACCGGTAGGCATGCGAAGCCTGGCTTCAGCAACCGTGCCAAAGAGTCTATGAACCGTCAGGCCTATCCGGGCATAACTAAATTTCTCATGATTGGCCTGGTTGGCGCCTGCATCTACGCCGGCTCTGTTGCTCTCAAAAATCCGGAATTCGTCAAGACCATGAAGCGAACCGTAGCTGCATTTCAAAAATAGCTGCATTTCAAAAATAGCTGCATCTAAAAATGGCCAAAAAAAGCAAAGAGAAAACAGCTAGCGCTCTCTACAGCGATATTCGCAAGCTCGGAGAGCGAGCATACCGCGCCCGAAATTACAGTCTGGCGCGCAGCCAATATATAAAAGGCGCACAGCGGCTGGCGAAAAGTTTTGCCGACGGCGACAATAGACTTTGCTTTCTCTACTCCTGTGCTGCCAATGCCGCTCGCTGCCAGGGCCAGACTAAATTTCTCCTGGTCTTGAAAGACTTCAACAATGCCATCACTCATTTAGATGCAAGCCAAGCCGGTTTTATAGAACTGCTCAAATATATTATCGAGGCATTAATTGATACAGCAGTATGGATCCAGACTGACACTCAAAGAGCGCTGCTCAAGCAGATGGCCAAAAGAATGCAACGTCGCTTCAATGACGGTCTTAAACAACCAGCGCCACAAGGCAAAACCAAGAGCTATATATTGAGCGAAAAACGCATTAAGGACCCTTTCGCAAGCCTGGAAGAAACAAGTGAAGCGACAAATAATTGGCTAGAAAAGCAAGCGCTATTAACTCGCTTGAGACTTCTAGCAATGATTGCCAGCTATAAAAAGCCTAAAGAATTCTATCAGGCAGCTTTTGCCCAACCACACAGTGTTCCCTTTAGAGCTGGCCAATACTATTTTTATGTCAGTACCGACAAATCGGGCTTCACAACCATCAAAAGGGCACTGGCAGTTAGCAGCAACGGCTCTCTAACTGGCCCCATGAGTAAACGAGCCAAGATTATTTTCGCTGCTAAGAAACTGGGAGATTCAAGCTCTTGGCTGAGCGACTATAGAGTTAATAGCAAAGGCGATCTGCTAGCCTATGGCCTATCAAAAAACGGTTCCGATTTTGAGACCTGGCGGGTGAGAGACCTTAATAGTGGAAAAGATCTGCCCGACATAATAGAAGAAGTACCCTCTGGTTCTATTAGTTTTCACCCAAGAAAACGTGGCCTATTCTATCGACGCTCTATTACTAGCACTCACACTAGCACTAGCACCAGCGCGGAGCCGAACTATACTAAAGGCGCTGCCATCTATTTTCATCGACTCGGTGACCAACAAAAGAAAGACAAAATTGTTCATGACCCGGGAAAGGTTGAATGGGTAGATCTCTCTGCCTTGAAGCACAGCCAACACGTACTAATTTCAGAATGGCCAGCCGGGAAGCTGCATAATCGTCTGGCAATTAAGTCTCTAACTAGCGGCAAAGTCTGCCAACTCTTTCCCCGCAAGCCTGGTTATTACTCTTTATTGGGAGAAGTTAACGGCAAAATCTACATCAAAACCGATCACGGAGCGGCAAGAGGAAGGGTCTTAGCTCTAGAGTTCGACTATGGCCATTTAAGCGTAAAAAGCATCAGAGAAGTAATCAAAG
This sequence comes from uncultured bacterium, assembly GCA_913063055.1. Lineage (GTDB taxonomy): Bacteria > Cyanobacteriota > Vampirovibrionia > Obscuribacterales > Obscuribacteraceae. The sequence goes on along the minus strand of CAJXZK010000059.1, from coordinate 733 downwards.
AAAGTCAATTTGCCATGCAAGATGTACGCCTATTGCATGACCGAATAATCAGCTCTAGCCTTGATCACGAAGGTAGAGCGAGACTCTTACAATTTGACCTTGCTGGTAAACAACTCAGTGAAATCGAACTACCCTTTGAAGGAACATTGAGTTCACTATCAACTAGCTTCAACGACTCAAACATCTTTTTCAGTCTCGAAAACTTTGCCATGCCTAAGACCATATACCGCCATAATTTAATAAGCAGCAGCACCACTGTATTGCATCAGCCTAATTATTCGATGGCCAAACGAGTGGTGCAAAGAATAGTACAGGTAGAAAGTAAAGATGGAGTTATGGTGCCGATGAATATTGCCTATCTAAAAGGCACCACATTCAATGGCAAGAACCCTACCATTCTGTCTGTCTACGGTGGTTTTAGCATTGCTAACCTACCACATTTTTCTTACCAAACAGCAACCTGGCTTGCTATGGGCGGTATCTGGGCACAGCCCTACTTAAGAGGTGGAGATGAACTCGGTGCCCAATGGCATTCAAGCGCAACAAAAGAGCACAAGCAGCGCACCTATGATGACACCATTGCTAGTGCCGAGTGGCTGAGCAGCAACCATCTGGCCCAAGCGAAGAAAATAGCGATTTGCGGCGCCAGCAACGGCGGTCTGACAGTCGGTGCAGTAATTTGCCAAAGACCAGAGCTATTTGGAGCAGCGATTGCCGACAACGGCCTCTTCGA
>CAJXZK010000058.1 GCA_913063055.1 uncultured bacterium | reverse complement strand
GTAAATGTTGCTTATTTACTTTCTCTTGCACCACCTCGATTCGTCGTCGAGCGCTTTTGATACAGTCGCGATAACCGCGCTGTCTCAGTTTTGGATCTTCAGTGCGAATCGCCACTAAGCCGTGAACAAGCGGCAGTAAGCCCGTCAGCGAAAGTCGCTCAAGGGCTACCCATTCGGGCGAATCTGTCAGTACAACGATTTTCAAGTCTTTGTGCTGACTGCGAATCTGCTCTAGGGTATCGTGCACACCTTCATATACTTCTATCTTTTGATGAGCCGCTGCAAAAGACTGCCAGAACTGTTCCGACATCTCCTCTATCTTCTTATATGAGAGTGAGCGATGTAACTTCAAACGACAGGCAATCTCTTCGACGGCAAATCCATACTCGTGCAATGTGGTGGTCGTAGCCACCTCAGCAAAGAGATTATTGATCAAACTAGTCGGCGCCCGCATGGCACTGGCCAACTCAGCCGTAGCGCCAAGAATAAAATCGGCAAACCAGCGCCGAGTATCAGTGAGAGTATTGTCTAAATCTAGGAGCAATATATTTTCATCGCGAGCATTTCTCACAGCAGTTGTATTACAAGGTAGGCTAAAACTCTCTTCCTGGGCATCAATCAAACGAGCTTTTGGGCTGGTTGCACGATGGTTTCTTTGCATTTACCGTTCCTCCAGAGTTTAGATTCATTCGCTCATTTCCAAGCCAAATCAGAGCAAATCAACCGCCACTAGCCAAAGTGACAGTGCGGAGATCTGACTATTGGCAGCAGTGTTCCATCACGCACGAAGCCAAAGGCTTGCAAAAGCGTGATATCAAATGTGGTGCTTACTTCTTAGACCAACCTAATTATTGAACTCTAATGTCCTCTTGTCAACGGTAGAAATTTTTAACCTTTTGGTAATCACCAGTGATACCACCAAAAAGCAACCAAAGCGAGAAACAACTCCCATAAAACCCTCTTCTGTAGCTCATCTTAAAAGGCAAAGCAAGAAATCACAGCTCGATTAATCCGAGCAAAAACAGAACGCTTTTAGCAAAGCAAAAGAGACAGTTATCCAGGCAAAAAACTTTGCCTATATGGCAATCACTCGATAGGCCGGAAGATAACAAAGCTCATGTCGTCAGCACCAGCTTCAGGCTGAGGCTGATTGAGAATACCCTGGCGAATTTGTTCTGGCTTAGGACCAGTCTTCTCAAGAAACTGCTGAAATGCCTGGACCTTACCATAGCCAAAGCGATCGAAAGCACCATCACTTGCCAAGACAACAGTATCGCCCTTACTTAGTTTAATAACTTCATTGCCTCGAGGGAAACTGCCATACATGTCGGTACCCAAACCTAAACCGCCCACTTCCGCATCAAGTTGCTTCACTACACCATTAGAGCGAACAACGAAAGCAAACTCCGAACTGGCTGTAGCGGTCTGCAACTTGCCAGTAACCGGATCATACTTAAGCATAGCTGCTGTAACTGACAGCTCATCTTTGGTACTTAATCTTTGATCGATCATAGCCAATATGTCGCTGGCACTTTTATTGCCCGTTTGAGGAAGCACTTTATCAATAGCAGCATGAACAGTAACAGCCTTCTTAGCAGCGTTTAGGCCGTGCCCCTCAACATCCATGGCGGCGATCAAAACCTCTCCATCCGCTGCCTTAGCAACCCTGACCAAATCACCACTGGCAGCTCCTTTGGCAGCGGGTTCTGTGTGGCTGATAAGCTCGATTCTACCGGCGGCTTGTTTCTGCAACACTACTGGGTTTTCCCAGCGATTTTGCAGGCTCCGAATGGCAATGCCTCCGTCCGAATCAGCCCGGTTCAAGGCACCCTTAACAAGTAGAGCCGGAGGAGCAAAACGCGATGCTGCCAAAGAACCAAACTTCATACCGACAGCACCAACACCGCTATCTACAATAAAGGAACCGAGGCTATTTTTAGTAATATCGATATTACGCTCCAGATTAGCTTCGGAGTGCCAAGTGTCTTTAACCGCATGACCAAACTGAGTCCAGCGCTTTCCCGTTAATTCATCATAGGCGAACTTAGTAGCCATAGCTGTACCAACACCAGCAGCCACTAACCTTCCTGGAGCACCCAAACGACTAGCGGCACCCAGAGCTAAACCCGTCGCCAGTGAAGTGGAAAGCTCAGGCAACTTATCTAGTGGATGCTTAGCAGTGTCAACCAGAGCGCGACCGACACCTAAGCTAATCATCTCGGCTTCTCTATATAATCTTTTAGATGTTTCCGACAAAACACTATCAGGTTGCCCCTGGTTGATTACTGAGTCATTAGATTGGCCCTTGAACTGCGGCATACTGCACTCGCGACATCTATGTAGGCTATTTTATATGACTCCTGAAAGAATAAAACAGCCAAGTTGCCTCAGCTGCTTACTCTGCCACCCCCGTGGAACTTTGAATTTTATTGAATTGAAATCAGATGCAACTCACTCTATGACAATACATTCGCTGCGCACTTTTGGCAAGCATTATTTTCGCCACAGAACGGCCACAGTTCGGTCACAACGAGACTAGAGGTTACTTAAAACCGCAGACCCGGTGAGCACCGGAGCACCACAGGAGACACCAAGCATTGTGCCGGGCTGGAGATAAAATCACTGGCGCTAGCCTCCAGAAGCAATATTCACATTACCACTACGGCATATAATACCTATCAGAATAAAAATAATAAAAAAAGTTGTTGATTCCACCTTACTCAGCTCCACAATCACTTTTCCAATCAAAAGTTGCCACCGTCCTTGGTAGCAAACGCTTAACTGATTTAGCTAAGCCTAAATAAGGAGAATTGAAAAAATCAGACCAAAGACACAGGTAACAAAGGCCATTTTAATACCAAGGCGCACATGAGCCACCCTAGCACCGCTGAGGAACACTGAGAAGAGAATGAAGCCAATGAAACCGCTGCCAAGGGTCTGTGTGACCAGTTGTGCATTGCCTGTAAGCTTTCCCAGCAAAGTAATACCAACGGCAAGAACCAGCGGCAGACCAAATATGTATAGTCGAGACTGGGCAGCCCAACTCTCGAAGACGGTGCGGTGGGAAGTAAATGTTCCAGCCCAATCGCAAGGGAGAATTCTGCCTAGGCCAAAAATACTGCCTAAAAACAGTATCAGTAAAAGAACGTCCATAATTAAAACCCTAGAAGTTGAAAGGAAAGACTAATAAGAAAAAGCGATTGCAGCTCTACTGAGCCGCAATCGACCAAGTCACCTTAAGACCGGTTGGTGCAGTAAATGTGTAGGTGAGCTCAACTCCTCGCAGGCCTTGAGCAATCACTTTGTCTACTAGCTTCAAGAGGTCAGGGTCATGATCCACTAGCCCATCGAGGTTGACTGCCACCCATTCATTCACCGGTAGCTCATCATAATGCTGTCGCAACCAGACACGACAAGGAAAGTCTTCTTCCTTACACTTATCGCCACTTTCATCAACCGACTGAACAGCAAAGTTAGAACCCTGGGTACGAGCGTAAAACTCAGGCACAAAACCTTGGGCCTCGGCCTGTTCAAAATATGGGGTGAGGCAGAAGCGATAGTCTTCACCACGGCGAAAAGGTGCAATCAGTTCCCTCTTCTCATCGGAAAGTAGCGCCGCATCTTCGCCCTTAAGCTCAGCCAATAACAAGACATCGCTCGCCACTAGACCCAATTCAAACTTAGCGTTCAAGGCAGCAACAATGGCGTCTTGTACGGGCTTATAGCGAGAGTAGAAGTAATTGGGGCCAATTGTTTCTGCCAGAGCCAGAGCTTGTAAAAGGCGCTCACAGTCTTTAAACCATTTACTGCCATAAAAGGTAGGCAGCTCTTCACGGGTAAAGATGAATCCGCCCAAACGCAGGCGAAAAACACCGTATGGCTTACTAAAAGAAATTACTACGGCAGCAATATTGGGATGAGATACATCAAAAACATGCTCGCGAGTCAAGCCAACATAGGCGAGGTCTAATATGACCTGGTGCCCAGCATCCAGCAGACCTTTTATCAGATGGTCAGGCAATATATTGCCTTGACGAGCCGAAGGATTACTTATGAACCAATAGCCGGGCTCTATCAACTCAGGTGCTTGGCTTACCTCGTCAAAATCATGCTCAATCACTCTCATGCCTATATTCTTAGCCTGCGCGCCATAGCCCTCATACTCGCCTCTAAGCACATGAATTGCAGCAACACCCTGGGTACGCAAACGCACTAGCAGATGAAATATCCCCTCAGAGCTGCCTTGACCCGGGTACTTGAAAGCAAAGTGCTCGAGACCTGAAACGGTCCGAGAGTATGCTTGAACCACTCGGTCAATGATAGGCCGATGAATCATGTCTAAATCAAGCTTGCCCTCATCTGTGGCGGTAACTTCTAAGGGTGGCGTAACCAAGTTAGAAAGAATCTGACCGGCCTCGCTGGCCTCTGTAGACACACGAAAGAGAGCAGGGTGGACGAAGGGAGCTACACGCTTCAATACCGCTCTTGTATCGCTAAATAGATAGCTATAAACTGCCTTCATTGGCGCGAAGGTAGTTACTTCAAACTTTCTCATGGTCGCTCCCGTTTATTGATTCGATTGATGCTTTTGGGCCTGGGCAAAAGCTTCTAGGCTGACACCTTCTTTCTGCCAATCATCACTGACCCGGCCATCGGGCAAGAAGATCAACTGCCGGCCGACATCTTCATTTTCATCGGCCTTAGTCAGTGAGTTGGTTAAGCAGACATTCTGGCCACCAACGTCATAGACACTGCCACCCCAGGGCAGGCGCTCTACTAAAGTGCCAGCAGTTTCAAGGTATGCTTGAATTTCAGCCTTAGCACTATCAGGCAAATAGTTAGCGGCAACGAAACTAGTAATTTCATCGTCACGGCTAGTGTCAGGCTTGTTAACCGGACGAATCGTGAGCTGCTCCACTCTATTGAGGCGAGCAAAATCCATCATTTTTTGCAACTCGGCTGAGCTGTCAATTTCCCCGCGCAACATCACTACGGCCAGGCGCACGGCATAGCCGAAACTATGCAAGTGGGCAATCAACGCAGGCAAGTCAATGTATGCCTGACGATGGGGCAGGTAGGTCTGTCTATTGCGCTCGGCATCATAATGAACAACCGAAATAGCAATCAATTTCAAGCCATACTCACGCCACTGACGCAGGTGCTGGCTCGTCACAATTTTACGATCGGCGATGGGGATGCCGTTCGTTTGCAATTCCACCGACTTAAAGTCAAAGGCGCGCTGAATTTTTAAGTACTGCAAAACTTGCTCGGGCCAGAGAGTAGGCTCACCTTTTGAAGTGAGCAAAAGGCTATCGCAGTGGTGGGTCTTAGCAAAAGCACAGACCTTAGCAAAGGCATTCAGGTCTGGCGCTTGCGCCTTACCGGTGACACCGTTCTCAGGGGTCATGCCGGCCACGCAGAAAGGGCAGCGGGCATTGCAAGCCAAGCCACCAACAATAGGGGTCAAAAGTTTGAAGCGTTTTCTCATATGAAAACCTCTAGTGTTCAAAATTATTTTTGCAACGATAGTGCTGGCGCACGAATCGAAAAGCTCAAAACTTGCTTAGTCTCACTGACAGCGATGGTGTCACCGCTGTTCAGCTTCTTAAGCAAAATCAAGTCAGAAATGGGGTCTTCCAAAAGCCTGGTAATAGCTCGACGCATCGGCCTAGCACCGTATTGCAGGTCATAGCCCTCGACCAGTAGAAACAATTTGGCATCTTCATCTAGCTCAAGGCCGATACCTTTAGGCAAGCGACTGACCAACTGTGCCAGAAGTAAATCTCTAACGGCACCAACCTGCTCAAGCGACAGTGGCTTGAAGCAGATAATTTCATCAAGACGATTGATCAATTCTGGCGAGAACAGCTCTTTGATCTCACCGTTCAAGGCTTCCGAATCAATTTCGTTCTTTTGCTTCAAAGCCTCTTGAATAAGACGAGCGCCCAAATTAGAAGTCATGATTACAATCGTGTTCTTAAAATCAACGGTACGACCCTGACCATCTGTAAGACGACCGGCGTCGAGCAACTGCAAGAGCAAATTGAAAACGTCAGGGTGAGCCTTCTCGACTTCATCGAGCAAAATTACAGAGTATGGCTTACGTCGCACAGCCTCGGTCAACTTCCCCCCTTCACCATAGCCAACATAGCCTGGTGGCGAGCCAATCAAGCGGGAGACAGAGTGACGCTCCATATACTCAGACATATCTAATCGAATCAAATCATTTTCAGAGCTGGAAAGAAACTGTTGCAGTGCCTTTGCCAGCTGAGTCTTACCGACACCGGTGGGGCCGACAAACAAGAAAGCACCGTTCGGTCGATTGGGATCTTTCAGGCCCGCTCTGCCGCGCCGCACAGCACGCGCAAGAGCGCCAACCGCCTGCTCTTGACCCACTACTACTTTGTGCAATTCAACTTCAAGATCAATCAAGCGCGCCAAGTCATCACTGTCTAGGGCCGACATTGGTATGCCCGTGTTAACAGCAATGACTTCTTCTATCTGTCTAGCCTTAACGATCCGAGCGACCGGTTCAGCGACAGCTAATTCAGCCTCTATTACCACTCTGCTGCAGGTTTCATCAAGTAGGTCGATAGCCTTGTCTGGCTGGAAGCCATCACTGACATAGCGGTCCGAAAGTCTGGCGGCCTCGACAAGCGCCTCGTCGTCAATTTCGACACCGTGATAAATTTCGTACGCTGCCTTCAAGCCACGCAGAATCTCAATAGTTTGCTCGACAGAAGGAGGATCAACTGGCACTTTGCGGAAACGCCGAGCCATAGCAGCATCTTTGTTTTCAATACTTTGCCGATATTCACTAATTGTCGTGGCACCAATGATACTAATCTCTCCTCGAACCAAACTTGGCTTCAGAGCGTTAGCTGCATCCATCGAACCACTAGCGGCACCAGCGCCTACTAGCGTATGCAATTCATCAAGAAAGAGAATTACATTTCCGGCTTTCTTCACTTCGGCAATAACATTTTGTAAGCGCTCTTCAAAAGCTCCGCGGCTACAAGTACCTGCCAGAAGGCCCGTTAAATCGAGCTGTAGCAACCGCTTACCACGCAGGCGTGCTGGCACTTGCCCTTTCTCAATTAGCTGGGCAATGCCCTCGACGATTGCTGTTTTGCCGACGCCAGCCTCACCAATTAGCACAGGATTATTCTTGCTTTTACGGCACAAAATCTGCACTACTCTAGCCACCTCTGCACTTCTTCCAATCATGGGAGAGAGCTTATTCGCTCTTGCCAAAGCAGTAAGATCTACGGTAAAGCGCTGCAAGGCTGAGCCGCAGCTTTTGCTTTCACAAGCAGCAGCAGAATTACCTTTAGCATCGAGTGGCTCAAGGCCTCTAGCGACAGCGGCTGTGTCAGTATTGGCCGCTAAGTTATCTTCGGTCTGTGCCCGCAGCTCAGCACTTAAGTCGGCCTCAATAGCGTCAAGCTGCCGGGAAGTTACAGAATGAAGCAGCAGTGCATCTCGCAACTTCTCGTTATGGCGCAACAATGTTAGCACTAGAAAATCAGTTGAAAGAGATCCTAGTTGCTTTTCATTGGAATACTGGGAGGCGAGGTTGAGGGCTTCAACCAGATCGCCAGTCATCAGGGCGGTCAGACCGGGTAACTTAAACTCGTACAATTGACCATTGACGGCCCTTTTGTTGTGAGCCACACGCAAGCGCTGCTCATCAACCTGGTTTTCAAAGAAAATTCTAGCGCTAGCAGTATTACCCTCAAGTAAAATTCCGACAAGAAGAAACAGTGGGCTAATATCTGTTCTTCCTAATTTTCGAACTTCAGCATCAGCAATCTTCAACGCTCGTTGAAGTGACTGGTCAATTTCCATCATTGGGAAAATCCTTCACAGGCGAGGCCCATGAGCCTATAGTTGAACCTTCTTGTTCAGCTAAATCAATTGATCAAACTGCCGAGTAAGAATGGTCGGCGGACGTAAGCAGAAAAGAATTTCGTGGTCAAGAGTATCGCTGACGCCATCACTGCTTTTTCCGGTTTCGATATTCAACCAGCGAATCAGTTGCCAGACGGCGAGACCAGATAGATATTCGGCAGTTGGACCCACTGAAATGGTGCTACCGCAAGCCGAAACTTCAGCCACATCATCGTCATACAGTGTCTCTTCCCAACCTCTAACCTGAGCACTGCGAGTAGGATTAACGACATAAACGCGCCCCTGATCAACCCCCATTCGAGTTTCAATCATAAGCTTGGTTGCTACCTTGTAGCGTATTGCCTTCTTCCAGATTTCTTGGCGCGATGACATTGTATCCGTAAGCAGAAAAACCACATCACCCAGCTTCTGGCTGGCATCAACGCGTTCGTTGTAGATAGTTATCTCAAGACCGGTATGAGCTTTGACTATGTCGCGTAAAGCCTCTACTTTAGGGCGACCAATATCAGCCTGGCTAAAGACTTGATTAGCTATATTATGAGCCTCGACAATGTCAAAATCGAAAACGTGTATGTTTTCTAGACCAAGCTTAGCCAAGGCCAGTACGATGCGCGAGCCGCTGGCACCGGCTCCAATAACGTCAATGCGACGTTTGCCAAAAGCGTCAGGTGAAAATACATCCACGTGACGAGTGGTATCAATGTTGTTCATAAGTAGCTTATTCCTGTTTAGTTGAAGAGATCAGAGTAAATGTTTCGCATCCACTGCGGCCACCAACTCGACTTAGCCTGCTTGGGTTGGTCACTGGAATTTTGTTCAGGAGAAGAGCGATACTGAAAAGGAGGACGAATCTGTTGAAAGTTCGCCTCTGGTTCCTTACTAGCCCTTGCCAGCTCCAGCTCTTCAGCAGAAGGTTGACCAGGTGAATACCTCGAGTCTTCAGAAGCAGAAAAGATCGAAAACAAGCTACCAAAACCACCAAAGCCATAGACCCTGTCTAGTACTTTGGCAGAAAATTCAGCTTGGATTTGCGCTCGCAATTCAGCACTGGGCACAAGCAACGGTGACAAACCCATACGTTCATACTTTCGCGTGCGCTCTGCGACAACATCAGTCGGTACAAGAGGTTCAGCTGGCTGCTCTGGCACTATTGGCTTGTTAGGATCATAACGATAATCATGAAATTGACCAGCAAAAGAAGAGCCACCTTTCGGTGTGAGATCGTTACCTGTGGCTAAATCAATCACACACCAATTAACGTCGCACACAGCAAAGCCAATGTCGAAGAAATAGACTGTGAATTCTGCTCTACCAAGCTTGTTAAAAATACCGCGCACATACCAATCGAGATTTTCCTCGCGAAAACGCAGCATAGTGCTCTCATCTGTACCAGATGGACTAGTGCCCATACGCACGTGGGAATGGCCCCAGAAGCGCATCTTATTGAGAAGATCGAAACCGTCGTCACCCCGCAAAAGTAATTCGTCGGCCAACTTGCTACAGCCTTCTACCGAAAGCTCAGTTTCAACGGCAGTAACTTCTTGCTCAAGAAGAAAAGTTTCTTCTATCAAGAAACAGTTGTTTTCAAGGCGGGTGACTGCCCCCATCCAGCCCACTTCTTTGTCGGCGATTTCGACATATAGAAGCATTTGTTGATAGGCCTTAGGGGTAAGAATAACCCAGGGTCTATTTCTGGCTACCAACTGAGCTCTTGGCTGAAATGCATGGGCTTTGAACGGTGATTCGTTAAAAGCAGAAAATGATCGCACTGGCCGGACCGCTTCTTCTACTTTCTCTTTTGCCGCAACAGTTGCGGGATCAGGTTGCTTTTCTTGGTTTGATTGTTCTGGCTCTGACATAAAGTCTGTGTAGGTTGTTGATTGTTGTTTCACTTCAACGCGAAAGTCGAAGCAGCGTGGGGCCAGCGGAGCAGATACTTGCCCATGGCATCATCGTGAGCAGTCTCAAGAAACTGCAATACGACTTCAATAGCAGTGGCATATTCCATCTGAGCCACTAGCTCAATTAACGACTCTAAAATTTCATCAGGACAAATTCTGCCATCGCTATAAACATAGGGCGCCTGCATCTCTCCCCAACCAGCACTGACGGCTCCTGCTAAGTTGTAGCAAGCTAAGAAATTACCAGTGGGTTCAGAAATATTGATTACGATTAAAAACTTACCCAGCTCATGCACACTATGGCTAAATGAGCCTGTCGCCTGCAACGCTCTGGTGTATATCAATAGTTGTCCTGGACAAAAGCGCACAGCTTCTACTTGAGGGATAGCCAAAAGCTGCCGATACTGTTCTTTGAAGCGCAGCAAGAGTTTGTCTATCTCAGGCTTTTCATAGTGCACTTGAGTAAGGCTGGCACCATGCAAATAAGCAACAAGAGCAGTGGCCAAGCTCTTCTGGGCAGCACCAAAGCTTGACTGGGCGGCCTTGGCAACATCCTTGTAGCGCACCTCTGCCAGCTTGATATAGTTAGCCCGGGATCGGCCCAGAGCTGAGTCAGCACTGTAAGACAGGTTTAGCCTAGAGACCGTCACCTCTTCCTGCACAGGAAAAGTAAAGCTGGTCTCGAAAACATCTTCCCACTCGGTGTTCTTAGTTTCAAAATTGCTGGCCCCAATAATTCTGCCAATCAGTGTTATATCTTCATTGACTAAAATTGCTGGCGAGTCCCACTCAAACCAGTCGATACCAGCTTGATTGAGCTTGTCTAAAATTTGAATAGACGGGTCTTTGATGATGTATCCAGCCACAGCTAACCCCCTATTAAGTTGGCACGAGGCCATTTGTCGATATTTTTGCCCCAGGTATCATCGGTATTGGCAGCTTCAACAAAGGCAATGGCAGCCTCAACGGCAGCGGCATATTGGCGCTCTGCCAGAAGCTTTGAAAAGACCTCTTTCATATTGCCCAAACATGCTTTCCCTTCGGCATCTACATGGGGTGCATTCATACCGCCTGGTCTAGAAAACGTGGCCTGATTGAGCCAACGCAGTCCATCGGAACTAGCAGCGGGAATGATAATTTTGAAATTACCAATCGTGTGATTGACGTTGTTACGTGTATCTTTGCAATAAAGAGTTTTTGTCGTCACCACTACCTGATTATCTTTGACAGTGACGTCAACTATTTTTGGGATGGCCATAATGGCATCGAACTCTTCACCTAAACCCATCCAGGGAGCTGCCATCTGCTCGTACATAGATCGTTGTGAGGCAATGGCCGCTCTAAGACTGCCTGCAAATGACTCAGCGTCGTCTCGAAGCTGATTGATAGAGGGAGGTGACTGTTCCTCAAGTAATTTGAATTGTCTGGTACACTCCCAGGCAAACATTTCCTCTAGCACTGCCTCCCGCGCACCCGGCGCACTCAGCTGCAAGAGCAGCTTACGAGCCTCTATGAGGAAACTAGCCCAGAGCAAAGCCTCCTCGCTTGTACCTGACTGAATCAACTCCGAATACACATAAACAACTCGACCGACCAACTCACCAACGGCATGACCCTCTGGTGTAATAATCGGTACCCCTAGGGGCGATGGCGAGAATACATTTGCCTTCTTCGGAGCTGGTGAATTCCAATAATAATCAGGCATCTTCACTCGTCTTGTTTCCAGTGGTGCACTGAAGAACTTAATCACCAGATCATCATCAGCTGCTATACCAGCCCGAGCCACTGCGCTGACCGAACCACGGCAACTAACAATAGTTAGCTGCGTACTGCAAAAAGAGCCGAGAACTTGTTGAGCCAACTTAACCAGAATCGCCTGCCCTCTTATCTGCCGATGACCGTCACTAAAACCAGAAATCTTTACTGGTATCTTGCTAGTCGGCACAGCTTCGTCAAACCCAAGGGCCTGCATTGCTTGACCGGAAAAATCGGCCACCCCTTCCTTGCTGATATAAGCTTGAATCTCTTGCTCTATACGAACTTCACGAACAAAGCAGGCCAAACAATTAGCCAGCAGTGCCAAGTAATGATCTTCGCCCTTGCGAGCAAAACGGCGCTTCAATCGCTCAAACCAGTCAATGTCGTTGCAGGCACTAGCCAGCACATCAAAAAGGAAATGAAGCTGATTGCCCTGCAACTGACAGGGGCTAAAACTATTTGAGAAATCCACATAAGGGAGAGCCTGAGGGTCAGGATCGCGAGCTTTTAGAGTTGCTCTAGTTGCAACAGACCAAACGCTGGACGGTACAGTGGAGTGCCATTCTTCTTGATCAATTCCCGGCGCCAAAAACAGGTGGAACTTGCCGTTATCTTCAACTTCAGCACCGCCGCATCCGCTGCCATAAACTACAATTTCTTGCTTTACTATGGGCCAAAGAAGATTGCTAACAATCGCGGCTATGCGCTCTTCTCTAACGGGAAAGTACCCGCGAAAACTTAGCCTTTGCAAAAGAAGCCGTCTTTCCGGAGCAACAATCGAATAAATCACTCGATAGAGAACGTCCGACTCTTGCAGGGTCTCATGAACTTGGGCCTCTAGGACCTGCAGACTTTGCTGAAAGTCATGAAATCTGACCGAAACACCGGTTTGCCCCGCTACGTTAGCAGCTTCATAGACTATGTCAGCCTCATCAAGTTTCTGACACTGTTGCGGGCTGAGACTGGCAAAGAAGTACTTTTTGCGCCGGTTGTGCTTTTGTGCAATCACTCTGGCCTGTATCAGTGCTATCAAAATTGCTACAAAAACAATAAGGATGAGCCACCAATAGGTCATTATTTTCAATAGAATTACCATTTTTGTGACCATGTATGAGTTAAAGGAAAAAAAGCCATCCAGAGCATTTTGCTCTGGATAGCTCAAGGAAATTACCAGCCCCAACTAAGAGCGGTATCGGCCTAAGTTAGCTCTGATTTCCTTTTACTGGTTTCAACAACAAAATGGTTAAACTAGACACTCCAGCTGGTAGCCGAGTGTCTAAAGCAGCAGGGGCACCGTTCATACGAAACTGGTAGCCAGCAGCATTAATAGAAGCAGCTTGTACAACATCACCGACAGTTGAGTTAGCGTCGACCAGTACTTTCTGCATGTTGCCGAAAACACCGATGTTTACAGATACGGTTTCAGCAGCTGGAGCGGACGGAACAGGGCTAGAGGCAATGTCTAAAACGGCATTGGGTTTGGTCAACTGAACATTAGTTACAGGGCCAGTGTTTTCGTTATTTTGATTATTATTTTCTGTGGTCATTATGATTCTCGAATTGTATTGCGCTGCAAATGGAAAACCACTGGTATTGCAGCTTTGCCAGTGGGAATAAATTGATTTTTTGTATTTTGCTTTGGTCTAATTCTATTTTCGCTAAGCCAGCCTTACAGGCTAAAGCGCTTTAATTTTGCTCTGTTTTCCCAGCGCCAGCAAAGATAGCTAAGAGCGTTTCGTGAAGACTTTGCCTGCACCAATTCAATTTCAAAAGCACGTTTTTCTTTGACGAATTGGCGAGTGCGCAGATGCTGACTGACTGAACTCTCACTCAAATCGAAGGTGTCAAAGCGATTCTCTCTGCCATCGGCGATGCGATAGGCTATGCCTTCTTCAACCACTCGCACCAGCTGATCTAAAGCTGCTGCCGCTGCTACAGCACCACTATGACCATTGCCAGCTCCAGCAGACATAAACCGGTCATCGAGGCAATGCTTATAGCCAGTGGGGGCACGCTCATCAAGATACAAATTTAGAGCATGGGTCTCTTCACCAGTGGACCTAACGTGAGGTCTTTTTTCGGGGTCTTTTGTACGAGCATGAATATGCAATAGACCTTCACCAAGGCTGTAGTAGCTACTGTGGTCGTTGGTTATGCTGCCAAATACCTGAGTAAATGCGGCCATAATCAACAAACAGTCTTCCGGTGCTTTAGCGTAGACTTTGAATAAACCAGCTAACAAAAGAATATTTCTATCAAGAAAAGCCTGAAAGAAATTGGCAAACGCCACCCGCTCGTAGTCAGAGAGAACTTTTGTTTCAGCGTAATGGCTGATTAGAGAAGGAAGAAATTGCTCGATCTCTGCTTTAGTTACTACCTTATTTTTCATGATTGTGCCTCTTGTTGTGAGTAATCACTACAAGGTTGCGCTCATACCAGATCAGCCAAGTGACTAGTGAAGAGCGCAAAACTGTAGTAATTTTGAAGGAAAAGAGCGGGGCAACCAGCAATTCAGCCGCTTGCCTCGCCATTTAAACGGTTACAGACTGAGACTAAGCCCCAAATACCCTGGCAATCTGAGCAGTAACAACCTGCCAGGTGCGAGCTATGGCGGCCAAAACGGGCTGCAGAATAATTAGCAAGAATCTAAACTGCCGAGCGACACTGGCCCAAAGCGCTTTGTAGACAGTCCACAAAGCTTCGAAAGCCCGATTGAAAACTGGAGCCAGAGTAGGGGTGATGGATGTGAACAATTTAGAGAATTGCAGGTACAACAACGGGGCAAATACACCACCTACCAGTCCAGCCGCGCTCAAACCCAGCAACGCCGCAGCAGTTAAGCTGCCACTCAATTCATTAGCATAGTAACCAACCGTAGCCAATGTCACTAAACCTCCTACAGAAGCCAAAGTAGTGGCACTATAGTATGAAAACAAACGACCCAAAAGAACAAAGCCATTGATTGAGACGAAGGCAATAATTACCGCATCGACGTAGAAGTTACTAGTCAATTTGGCCGACACCACAGGCAGTGCCTGCAACAAAGCAATCACCAAAATCACCAGGTTGAGCAAGTGACCGAAAAGCTTGGCAAAATCTGATCTGTCGTTGAAAGCCTCTTTGCGTTTTTCGGCCAATACCACAAATGCAGCCACAATTTTGCTTGACAGTCTGCCATGAAGACTCTCTAAAGCATAGCCGACAGAACGTGACAGAGGGCGAGTCATAGCACGAAAGGCAATGTAGAAAATGGGATAAAACACCAGCCCAGTGCTAAGCAAAGTAGCTACCGCCAGGCCAAAATTAAGGGCGGCAGAAGTAGTGGGGGCGGTTTGATAGGTGCCGTAAGAGGCGACCAAAATGGTGGCGATAGCCATCTCACGGGTAGCCTGCGACTGGCCAAAGTGTTTTTGGAAACCTTCTGTGTAGCTATAAACCAGAGAGACTACAGCAATCAACCATGCCAACCAAAGTGCCAGACCGGTAGCAATGCTTAAGCTATAGAGAACCCAGGCAAAGGCACAAGCCAAGCCAATATTGAGCAAATGCTGATAAAAGCGTTGGTAGTCTTGGTCTTCTTCATCGCCATAAGAAGAATTAAGTAGCTTGCTCCAATAGTGCAATACTCTCTTCATAAAACCGCCCTGCAAGCCAACTACCAGCGCTGGCACCAAGTAGGTAATCGCCAACAAACTAGAAGCGGCGAATGTAGCAACTTTCACTACTTCTGATTGAGCGGCGACAAAAGGCACATACTCAAGCAGAGCCCAAGAGCCCAGCAAGCCATAGGCAACGACAGACTGATAGGCTTTGCTATCGAATAAAGGGCTAACAAGACTGACCAAGACCAGAGCCAGGATAAAACCAGCGACTGCAGCAAAAGCTTGCAAACCGACGAAGCTAACTCCCAGGGTCAAAACCCAAGTATAGGTTAGATAGCCATAGTATGAAACCGTGGCAAAGAGGGCAATATAGAGCACAGTTTCAATAAAGCGAATACCTTTAGAGCGGCCACCATATTCATTTTGCAGTTGACTCCACAATGCCATTGCTCCTGGAGCCCGCTGTATCATGGCGACAATCTGCTCTAGTGCTGGTAGCAGAGCGTTTTTCCAAAGCTTTTCATAGGAGCGCCAAAGCTTTTCCCACAAATCCCAGACATGACGCAAGACAAAGTAGTACAAGCTTGACCAGACGTGGGCGTAGGTAAGGGTTGTTACCACCAAGAAAATCAGCAACCAGGTGGCACTACCTAATCCATAACTAAATGCTAGCCAATCAGCTGTCTGCCAGGCAGCCAGGACGGCCAGAACAGCACCAATCAATGCCACTGGTATCGTCCTTGACCAAGAGCCCGTGTTGTAGGCGCGTTTACATAGCCACTCCCCACTAATTTTCAGGGTGACTGGAATGAAGAATATGATGTTGAGGATGAACTGAAAAAAGCTCGTTTTTGGTGTTTCCATTGGAATACCTGTAAGTTGTTTGTGGTTGGTGATTGTTGTTGCTGAACTTAGTAACAGGCACGATAGCTATCGCATCGCTCGGCCTGATATTCAGCAATTAGGGTTCTTTGTTCGGCAGTTTGCATATACTCCGGCACGGCGCAAGCCGCAGTGACAAGCTTATTGCGGGCCTCGTTCACGCGCCGCTGTTGTTCTTGAAACTCTCTTCTGCGCCGCACATCGTCGCGATTTGAATAACTGCTAATAGAGCTGCGTGCATCAGCCACCAGGCGGGCCAGCAATGGCTCAACGTCGCTCGCTGTCAGAGCTTTTAGTGCAGCCGCGGAAACGAAACTACTGAATCCATGCAGTTTCATCGTTTCAATTTCTTCCTTCTTTGAAGCGATACCACAGGCCGCACGACTGCGATCGGCGGCACCATTGAGAATCTGGTAAAGATTGCTCTCGCGCCCGCAGTAGGTATGAACATCATACGTTGGACAAATAATTAGATCGAAATAGTCAAACGAGCCAGAGCTATAGCAATCTTCTCCAGGGGGCAAAAACGACATGCCTAGATTTTCGTGGGCCTCATTAACCGAAATAGCCAGAGTAACACTGTGGCCAGAAGCTATCAAAACTTGCGACAGTTGCATTAATAGCTGGTTGTTTCTATTTATCAAAAGAATTTTCATAGGGCTTATACTCCGTTTTTTACTTGAGAAAGCCTGCCCTAACCGAAGTTAGGGCAGACAGAATTTAGTGCGTGTATTTGCTGGAGTCGAGACCTAGACCATCAGCCACTAGCTGCAAGCGAGTCTGGTCTATATTTCGACCTCTTCTGCCACCAACAATCGACAATGCCAAACGCATAGCGATGTCAGTCTGATAGCGATCGGCAGATAGTTGTTTGACTTTATTCAAGGTACTTTCCCAGGCATACATGCACACTGGATGTTCAATGTCACCTAGATAAGTATTGAAATAACCAACCAGAGCATCAGTAGGTAGATGATCAAAAGCTCTGGCATGCTTGATACGCTCAACAATTTCTTCCTTCTGCTCATCGCTCAGTAGCTCAGTGCGCTTGCCAGAAGCCAGAAGCAGGGCAGTTAAACCCATAACAGACTTCTGAAAGCTCACGGTAGTGATAGCTGAAGCACATTTCGTCAGCTCGTCATGAGTGGTATAGATAGCCTGCATCACCCATTTTTTCAGGTAGTACAGTGCCACCACAAAGTAGGCAAACGTGACAAGCAGAGCCAATACTTCAAGTAAGCCGCCTATACCAAAGAATGGTACTGCGACGATGACTCCTGAAACAAAGAAGGTAAAAATAGCAATAGCAATTGCCTTACCTTCGCTGGAAAATCCCAGCTCAGGATGACTACCGAAAAATTTGTAGATATTGTGGCTGACCATGATCATGCCTAAGATCACTGGCATCAGTAAGACGATGGGAAGGAGGGCGGTAATGGGCATCAACATATGTGATTCCTCTTTGCCTTTTGGGCAATAGTTGGCGAATGAAATGAAGGTTCTTTGTAAGAACCTCCACTGTTTAAATGATCGTGTCTTATATATCTGGCGGGGCAGACGCTTTAGCGCTTGCCGCTACTCTTGGTGACGGTAATCAAATAGCGAATGGTTGCTACTTGTTCCGCCGCAAGCGGAGTTAGCTGTACCATGGCTGGAGCAATACCATACTCTTCAGCGATAGTGTCACCCAGGACAAGCAATTGCGAATATTGTTCAGCAGGTGCCGATACTGAAACGACAGCGTACTTACCGTGCTGTGCTTCAAGAGTGCTGCGATGAATCAATGTTGGTTGTGATTGAGATTCAGACATAGTCTATTACTCCTAGAATTGATTAACTAAAAGAGAGCCAAAGCGCATCGAGACGAGCTCTAACTAACTGAGCCTGCTCTTCGATTTCGGCAAAAAGTGGGGCGAAAGCTTGATCGACAGCGGCATTAAAACCACTAGTCTGCATGTAATCATGCACATCAAAATCTGTATAGTCGAAATCTTCTGGCAAGACTGCCGGAAAATTTTGCCATGCAGCGGAGGGGGAAGAAGCTGAAACAGCTTCAGTTGTTGCTGCCATTGTTGATCTCCATAGCAAAAGGAGTTAGGCCCTGGAAGGAAGCGAACTACCACTGCCAACTTCATTTGGGTGATAGCGCTTGAGAATGTGCACGGGACTTGTGTAAGAAAACCTTCTTGCTTAATAGCTAATTGAAAAATTGATGGAATAGATTCATACATATTGCTAGAACGCCAACACTCTTGGCAATGGCGCCGTGGTCTTTATGAATTGCAATTACGGAAGGCCGCCTATCTTAGATTAAATCGACTCACGAGCCACAGCACAAAGCGGCCTGTTCTTAGCCCGCCTGAAGGGGCCTATGCGCACCAATTAGCGTAGCGCAATCAAAGGAAATTACAGACAAAAGACCACTTACCGACCAAACCAAAGAGACACTAGCAACCGAGCGACATAGGCTCGTGGGTGGAAAGAAATATGTAATCAGATCTACTTGCCAAGGGCCAATTGATCAAGCCAATATCAAGATCTCTATCACACTTCTTTTTCTTGGCATTACAACACTTCTTATCTACACCCGCCACTCCGCAGCATTTTTCATTAGCGCGTAGCTAATGAAGATATTGCCGCACTGCAAACTTTCAACATTCAAAAACTTTGAACCCTCAGGAGGTTTTATGAGCATCCACCGCATTGAATATTTAGACCATGACCGCATCGTAGCTTTTGACGATGAACTAGACCCGGCTTTTGCCCTCTATGTTCTATGCCGCAGCTACCTGGCCTATGGCGGAAAAATTACTAGTTATAGCGAAACAAGCCTAACTGCCGAAGTCACTTTCTTGCGCCCCGAACAAATGGTTTTAACGGCTGACTGCCAGAACATGAAAGCTTTGTATAGAGCGGCTCAAGCCATAGAAACAATCAATCAACCGGAGCAGCGCATTGAAGACAGCCCGAACGGCCTCATCTTTGCCCTAAGCGGTCTAGCTCAAGCTCACAGCGGAGAGAAAACCGCCATGATTGCCCTGCTAGCTGGCGCCAACATTACCAACCCGACTGAGGTAAAAGCGATGACTGACCTTGGTCTTGAGCTAGCCCTCACAGTCTTTATGATTGACAGTCATAGTGCAGATGAAGACAGAATGCCATTGCACGACACCATCGCACTGGTGAAAAACATCTCCGATTTTCTCAGTCTAGAAGTGCCAGATTCACAACAACAAGGTCGCACAACGATTATGGACGCAACCAACTACGCCTTGAGAGCGCAAATTCCGCTCTTAGCGTTCTTGGCCGAATGGGTAGAAGGCATGGCGCGTGGTCTCACCCTCGGTGACATTGTCAGACACAAAACGTCCTAGACACGCTATCGCTACAACGCTGTAAGCGATAGCAATTTTTAACCGCTGCACCTAAGCGGCAATAACTGGAAAGCACAATGACTAAAACAAGACATGTACAAAAATGGTTTATGGCCGGGAGCGACCAAGAAGAGCACCAGGTAGAACATACAGCTCCATGGTGGAGAGTCGTTTGTCTCACCGGGGTAGATTACTTCTCAACCCTCTGTTATCAACCCACCATTGCTTTTGCCGCAGCTGGAGCACTAGCCCCGCTGGCA
This sequence comes from uncultured bacterium, assembly GCA_913063055.1. Lineage (GTDB taxonomy): Bacteria > Cyanobacteriota > Vampirovibrionia > Obscuribacterales > Obscuribacteraceae. The sequence continues at coordinate 6,420 of CAJXZK010000058.1, read as the reverse complement.
ACGATTGTTTTGGCCCTGGTTACTCTGTTTGCCGCACTGCCTGTGTATTTCACAGTAGCCAACGAGAGCCCCCACGGCCAGGGCAGTATCAGCATGCTAGAAAGTCGCTTACCGGGCTGGTCAGCAAAACTCTGCGTTTTGGTTCTACTGGGTTTTGCTGCCTGCGCCTACCTGATCACCATTACCCTCTCCGCCTCTGATGGCGCTGCCCATTTCGTCGAGAACCACGAAATGCACGAAGCAATAACAGTGCAAGGATATGTCATTACTGCCGTGGTAGCCGCACTGGCATACCTCATAGCTGACCGGTCGCGGCAACTAATTGTCATCGGCTGCCTCGCTTTAATGGCCTACGCTGCCCTGGATCAATTCGCCCAGAGTCGCTTAGCCGTAGCTTTAATCATGATCCTGCTCTTAGGGGCATTGTTTCTCAAAGGCCTACGCGAAGTAATTGGCATTGCCGTTTTACTTGTAGTGGCTTTCTTGTCACTCAGTGCCATCGTCGTAGCGGCAGGCCTCTACCAAGTCTACCTTCACCCTGAGCTCATAAGCGGCTGGTGGCAGCGTCTCTTGGGAGACTATAACTACTCCTGGTCAGCCATACTCTTCGCTTGTCTCACGGTCTTCCCCTTACTGGCTCTAGGCCTTTCCGGGTTTGAAACAGGAGTGCAAGTTATACCCCTGGTGAGAGGCGCTCAAAACGACAATCACCACCACCCCCTGGGAAGAATTCGCAATGCCAAAAAGCTTCTGGCTGCCGCAGCAATAATCATGAGCATCTTTCTGATTTTAAGCAGCGTGGCCACGACCTTGCTAATTCCGGCCAAAGAAATGATGCCTGGGGGAAGCGCCGAAGGTCGCGCCCTTAGCGTCTTAGGTCACAACCTGCTCGGTCACGGTTTCGGCACTATATTCGATACCGTTACCATCGCCATTCTCTGGTTCGCTGGTGCTTCTGCCATGACCGGACTGATTAATCTGGTTACTCACTATCTGCCTAGATATGGCATGGTGCCTTCTTGGGCCAGAGCTTCCCGCCCGGTGATTATCGTCTTTACTGCGATTGCTGTGCTTGTCACCGTCATTTTCAAGGCCGATGTTATGGCCCAAGGCGGCGCCTACGCAACGGGAGTACTGGTGCTTATCACCTCTGCCTCGATCTCAGCAACCTGGTGTTCATGGGAAAAGCACAAATGGCATGCCCTAGCATTTGGCGCAACAGCTCTGGTCTTTCTCTATACCACCTGCGTCAACATGATTGGTCATCCAGATGGTCCAAAAATCGCTGGCTTCTTCATTCTCATGGTACTCGCCACATCGCTAATATCAAGAGTAATGCGTGTTCTCGAGCTGCGCGTCAAAGCGGTAGAGCTCGATGAAAATGCCAGGCTGTTCTTGACAGAAGCCAAAGCACAAAATCAAAAAGGCATCATCCACATCGTCGCTCATAAGTTTGGCGGCACAGCTTACACAATCAGGGGAAACGAAGTACGAGACAGACACAACATCGGAGACGACGACCAGCTCATCTTCTTGGAAGTCACCATCGAAGACGCCTCAGAATTTGTGGACGAAGTACTAGAAGTCGAGGGTACTATTCACAAAGGCAACCACGGCGATCACCGCATTTTGCGCTGCAAAAGCCCATCCGTAGCCAATGCCATTGCGGCAATTTTGTTGCATATACAAAGCGAATGTGACACCCGCGCGGCTGCTCATATTGGCTGGTCTGAAGACGGCCCCTTCCTTACAGCGTTTACCTTTTTGCTCTTTGGTGACGGTGAAACCGGGGTGCTAGTGCGCAAAATTCTAGAAACAGCAGAACCGAATAATAAACATCGACCCCTGGTGTTGATTGGTTAACAAAATCTCTCACAACCCTCTGAGTGACAGCATTCAGAGGGTCTTTTCTTTGGTCCGAAAAACCATTTCTTATAACCTGAAAAACAGGAGATCTAAAATGGACTGCACACACAAATGTCCGGCCATCCGTCTTGTGATGTTCCCCAAAGATACAAACCCTTGGGGCAGCATTTTCGGAGGCGTTATTCTCTCTAACATCGACATTGCCGCTAGCGTCGCCACCCGTGCCATTACGCAGCACCGCACCGTCACTGTCTGCATGAAAGAAGTAGTTTTCAAACAACCAGTAAAAGTGGGAGACATCCTCACTTTCTGGACCGATGTCGTCAAAGTTGGTCGCACCTCGGTCACCATCAGAGTCAAAGTAGAAGCTGAACGTCACGGCGAAACCATCCCCGTAACCGAAGGAGAGGTAGTTTTCGTATCAGTAGACGATCAAGACCGCCCGATTCCACTCGACTCACCCATTGGCACTCAAGGAGAAGCAATCTAATGCTTACATTCACCGGTAACTGGTAGCGGAGGAAAACCCATGTTTGCAAATTTTGATCCCGCAATAGTTTTACTAATTGTCGTGGCCATTCTTACCTTAGCAGTAGCCTGGCGCGCCATCAAAAACGGCAAAGTAGGTCCAGAGTACGGCCTTTCACTAAAAGGCATTTTCACCAAAACAAAAGACAAAAACCAAAACAATCCAAATTAAAGCTGAAGTACCTGGAGACAACCATGCCCAAAACACGTCGTCTACATTTTGCTGCTGCACTAGTTCTAGGCCTTTGCCTGGCATCACAAACCAACGCTCAGCCCACCACCTGCACAGCAACTGCCCCCGCCTATAGCGCCCCCGCTTTCTCTGGCGAAGCCCCCTCCGAAGGCTACCAAATCATGTATCACAGCATGTGGGAGTTCATTCGCGATCAATACTACGACCCCACCCGCCTGAAAAACTGGCAAAACATGGAACACACCTACGACAGCAAAGTAGGCACCATTAACGACATTCAACTAGCACTCAAACTGTTAGCTGAAGCCAGCGGTGACAAATGGACTAACTTTGTCTCTGCTCAAGAAATGCGCGAACAAGCGGCAATTCAAAAGCAAGGTCAAGTAATTGGCGGGCTCATGCTCTATCGCCACGGAAGCCACTACAAGCTTGACGTCATCCACTATGGCAGCGCCGCCTATGGCACCTCTCTAAGAGAGCGAGATACTATCAATTGCCTCAACAAAGTCGCACTTGACGGTCTTCAGCGCGAGCAAGTCGATAGCTTGCTGCGAGGCAATAGCGGTGACAAACTTCTAGTCAACGCCACCTCGGCCATTGATGGCCGTCAGTACGAAGTAGAGCTCACCCTAACGGCCATACCCAAGCCAATAGTCGAAGCGAAGTTATTACCGGGCAATATTATTTATATCCGCATGCCTTCCTTTGCCAGTGAAGCCTACATCAACGACTTCATCGACAAGTTCCAAGACCTATCGAATCAAGACGCTGGCCAAACCAAAGGTATGGTGCTCGACCTAAGAAACAATCTAGGTGGAGAACTACCAGCAGCAACTAAATTTTCGTCTTTGTTCTTAGATGAAAGCCAAGTTGTCACTCAATCTATAGTGCGCGGCAGCCCAACAAAGCCGATAGCTGTAGCAAAAGCGGATCAAATTGTTGCCAAAGGCAAAACCATCAACAGCGGCACTGTTCAGATTTTGCGCAAACTGCCTCTAGTAATCCTAGCGAACGGCTCTTCTGCTAGTGCAGCTGAAATTACGATTTCGGCTCTTCAAGACAACAAACGCGGCACTGTTATTGGTGTCACAACCTTTGGTAAAGGTGTTGGCTATAAGACTCAACCAGGGCCTATTGGCGGATTAATGAGCGTAACAGCGCTGAAATACCTGACACCAAACGGCAACGAAGTTCACGAACAGGGCATCGACCCCGACATTTCAGTGCCAGTGCCAGCAAACGAAACAGACGACATCCAGCTAGCTGCCGCAATTGCCAAACTAAAAGACCAACTAGTAATTAAGCCATGAAAAATCAATCGGGGTAAACCCTAGGAGGTACCAAATGGTATCGCATGAATTCGTGCAGCTCTTAGCTATGCTGCCAAAATCGCACCCTTGGCATGGAGTATCACCACATGTGGTCGGTACTGGCATGATCAAGGCATTTATAGAAATGGTTCCAGCAGACAGAATGAAACTGGAACTAGACAAAGCGACAGGCCACTTACACGTGGATCGCCCCCTGCTTTACTCATCAAGTTGCCCCAATCTGTATGGCTTTATTCCGCAAACCTACTGCGGTGAACTTGTTGCTGAGCGCTGCTCCAAACGCACGAAACGCCGCGGCATCGTTGGTGACGGCGACCCGCTAGACATCTGCGTTATCACCGACTCGGTCTTTAGTCATGGTGACTTGTTTGTTACAGCTCGTCCGATTGGTGGACTGCGCATGATTGATAACAAACAAGCTGATGACAAAATCATCGCCGTGTTAAAAGACGACCTAACCTTTGGCAAGATAGAAGACATTAGTCAGCTGCCAGAAGCCGTTATAAACCGGCTTGAACACTACTTTTTAAGCTATAAGCGCAGTTTTGCCAGTGAGAGTAAAAGTAAGAAGCCAATCGTGTCGATTCCCGAAGTCTATGGAGCAGAAGAAGCCTTCGAAGTAATCAGATTGAGCTTACAAGACTACCAAAATCTCTACGGCACGCTAGCAGAACGCCTGGAGCGGTTGCAACAGATACTTACGGCTACCCCAAAAGCCTGACGACAATCCGCAGAGGCAGAGAAATGCTCTGTCTCTTTCCTTCAACTAAACGAACCAAGGCCTGAATATGGAAAAAATATTCGCTAATTTACTACGGCGCAAAACACTAGAATCAATCAAAGCCCAAGGCGACACAGAACACGCCGAAGGCCACCGCCTCAATCGTGTACTGACCTCGCGCGATATTCTGAGCGCCGGGGTGGCGGCTATAATCGGCACCGGCATTTTTGTCTTAATCGGCGCAGCCGCGCATGCCAACGCTGGTCCTGGTATCATCATTTCCTTTGTGCTGGCCAGCCTGGCCTGCGGCTTTGTCAGCTTTGCCTATGCCGAGTTTGCCTCGATGATTCCTGTGGCCGGCAGCGCCTATACCTATGCCTACGCCACTCTTGGTGAAATTTTCGCCTGGATCATCGGCTGGGACTTATTGCTCGAATATGCAGTAGGCGCCAGCACTGTTGCCTCCGGTTGGAGTGATTACTTTCAGAGTCTACTGCGCGGCTTTGACGTAACACTGCCACACTCGATGTCTATAGCCTCAGTCGATAGCATCAATGGCATAACCAGCATCAACTTACCGGCCATTTTGATTATCGTCTTTCTCAACTATTGGTTGATTAAAGGGGTTAAGCACACAGCTCGCATGACCTCGATCTTTGTCGTAGTCAAGCTAGCCATCGTGGCTTTCTTCATTGCCGTTGGCTCCTTCCACATCGACCCGGCCAACTACATGCCATTCTTGCCTTTTGGCTGGTCCGGCGTGCTCACTGGTGCTGGTGTAGTCTTCTTTGCCTTTATCGGCTTTGACGCAGTGACCACCATGGCTGAGGAGTGTAAAGAGCCACAAAAGGACGTGCCCAAAGGTGTGATTGGCTCACTTGTTGTTTGCACCATTCTCTACCTACTGGTGGCGGCAATAATGACCGGAGCCATGTCTTACACGGCCCTTGGTGGTGAAGGCGAAGGCGCGCCCATGGTCAAGGTGCTTAACCATATCGGTTATGCCTGGGCCAGCCCACTGATTGCAGTCGGTATAGTGGCCGGCCTCACCTCGGTGTTAATTGTCACCCTATTTGCCCAGTCGCGCATCATCATGCGCATGAGCAAAGATGGCCTGGTGACACCAATCTTCAGTACACTGTCGCAAAAATTCCAAACGCCAACATGGTCAATTGTGGTGTGCGGTATCTTTGTAGCAGTCACGGCTGGCTTACTGCCAATCGATGAACTTTCACAACTAACAAGTATTGGCACACTATTTGCTTTCATCATCGTCTGCGTCGGAGTAATAGTGCTGCGTCACAAAGAACCGGACCAGCATCGGGGCTTCCGCTGTCCTGGCTATCCTTTCGTTCCAGTTATGGGCGCATTAATGAGCTTTATGCTAATGTGCACCATGCCTAGCACCACCTGGATACGTTTTATCGGCTGGATGCTGCTTGGCCTTATTGTCTATTTCGGTTATTCGAAGAGTCACAGTCGCCTGGGCAGATCCTAATATCAAAATCTTGCAAAACGGAATCGTATATGACAAACAACCTGAAAAATAGCCCTCGAACTAAAACCGTTCCTAGCAATCAGCGTCAAATCGTAGCTATTGGTGGGTCGCTCAGCAAAGTGCCTTCTGGCTGCGGTCAAGAGCGAATACTTGAATATTTATTCGACCTGCAGCCCGATCGAAAAACTCAACGCATTCTTGTTATCAACACCGCCACTGGCGATGCCAAAAGCTCAGAAGACTTCTTCTACCATAGCTGGAACATGTTGAAGCGGCCTTGTAG
>CAJXZK010000057.1 GCA_913063055.1 uncultured bacterium | reverse complement strand
TTCTAAGGCGGCAGTTCTTTTGCTGTCTCCGGCTTTAATGCTAGCGGCAATCTCTGTGGCAAGGGAGTCAATCTTGCCGGCGCTTGCCGCACTGCCATGCCAAAACTCAGTTACGGTAGTGACTGCGACGCCTATCAGGCCGCGGTCGGCATTTTGCTGCTTGTGAGCTTGTGATTCATGGCGCAGGCTCTCCAAAGCTTGATTCTGCTCTGTCGTAGCAGAGCTGGTCTGCTGTTCGAATCTAGAATTGGTTTCGGCGAGGGGCATTTATTACCTGGTGAATTACAAGCTGGTCGAATTTCTGTATCTGTTCCGGATTCTTGTTCTTATTCTTGTTCTTGTTGTTTTTGTTCTTCTTCTTCTTCTTCTTCTTCTCGGTCTTTATGCCTTCAGCCTATGTCCATAGGCCCCCGTCAACAATAGGGATCCTCCCATGGGGGGATGGGATAACACGAAGCTTGTCAGCCGGTGACCCAAAGCTAGAGTTGAAAGAAATTTGCAGTGGTCTTGATGAAATCTTGATGCTAATGGGCCGCATCTTGATGCCTTCTTGCCGCTGGCAGTTGTTTGATGATGATCACAATCTGGTGGTGTTAGATGGCTGACTTAATGGCTTGCACTTTTTTCCTTGTTCTCTGGCTCGGTGCTTTTGCTCTGGTCTGGTGCTGCTCGAAATTGATGGTACTAAAACAATGACCTGGATTCATATGCTATCGGCTGCAATCTCGGCACTGCTGATGATTTATTTGCTTATTGCCCTCGTACTACCTGAGCGGTTCTCATGATTTCATCTGGTGTCCTCCAAATAATTCTATTCATGCTGGTTCTCTTCGCTCTGGCAGTGCCACTAGGCAACTACATGGCCCTGATCTACGGATATTTGCCCGAGTCTAAAGTTCCAGTCAAGTCGGCCAAGACAAATGCTCTGCTGCGGCCTTTTATAGCTGGTGAAAACTTGATTTATCGAATGGCAGGAGTTAAGCCAGCGCGCGAAATGGGCTGGCGTGAATACGCATTGGCCATGCTGGTCTTTAACTTACTGGGTATGACTTTTACTTACCTGGTGCAGCGCTTGCAGTTTGTGCTGCCTGGCAATTGTGAAGGCTTGGCTGCAGTGTCGGCCGACTGCGCTTTTAACACAGCGGTGAGCTTTGCCAGCAATACTAATTGGCAGGGTTATGGTGGCGAAACTACCATGAGCTATCTCACTCAGATGCTTGGGCTTACAGTGCAGAACTTTCTTTCGGCAGCCTCAGGACTGGCTGTTTTAATCGCGCTAACAAGGGCATTCAGTCGCCAGCAGGTTGAGACAATTGGTAATTTCTTTGTCGACTTGACTCGTTCGGTCATTTTCATTCTACTGCCTTTGTCTACTGTACTGGCAATTTTTCTGGTGTCGCAAGGGGTGGTGCAGACCTTTGGCGGATACGTTCGATACAAGCCATTGGAGCAGATGGTAGAGGCAGCCGTGCCGCCTTCTTCTTCTCCTTCGGGCGCAGCACCGACGGTATATAAAATAGCCAGAGGACCAGCTGCTTCCCAAATTGCTATCAAACAGCTTGGCACCAATGGTGGAGGCTTCTTTAACGTCAACTCCAGTCATCCGCTGGAAAATCCCACGCCGCTTTCTAACTTCATTGAGATGCTGGCAATTCTTTTAATACCAGTAGCTCTCTGTCAGACATTTGGCAAAATGGTTGGCAGTCCTCGAAATGGTATGGCGCTGCTCGCCGCCATGACGGCCATATTTGTTGCCTGCTTGGCTCTTTGTTATATGCCTGAGCAGGCAGGAAATCCTGCTTTTACCGCCATGGGCATTGAGCAAAATGCTTCGGCTGAGAGTAGTGGTGGCAATATGGAAGGCAAAGAAGTGCGATTCGGTGTCGCTAATTCGGCACTATGGGCGGTTGCAACTACAGCTGCTTCCAATGGCTCTGTTAATAGTATGCATGACTCCTTTATCCCTTTGGCCGGACTTTCCCCCATGCTGCTTATGCAGCTGGGAGAAGTCGTATACGGTGGAGTGGGCTCGGGCCTCTATGGCATGTTGATTTTTGCAGTTATTACTGTCTTTATTGCCGGTTTGATGGTTGGTCGTACTCCGGAATATTTAGGCAAGAAAATAGAAGCCTTTGAGATGAAGATGTCTTCACTGGTGATTCTCTTCCCGCCCATGGCTGTTCTATTGGGCACGGCACTGGCTGTCTCTCTTAAAGATGGTATGGCTGGTGTGCTCAATGGCGGCGCCCATGGATTCAGTGAAATTCTCTATGCTTTTTCCTCGGCAGCAAATAATAACGGCAGCGCTTTTGCCGGACTTAGTGCCAATACTCCTTTCTATAACTATGCCCTAGGTGTGGCTATGTTCGTAGGCCGCTACGCCCTGGCCGTTCCGGTTCTGGCCCTCGCTGGTTCGTTGGTGCGGAAAAAGAAAGTTCCAGTCAGTGCTGGAACAATGCAAACTGACAATTGGCTGTTTGTTCTGCTGCTTGTGGGAGTGGTCGTGATTTTTGGTGGATTGACTTTTGTTCCAGCCTTAGCGCTAGGGCCAATCGTAGAACAGCTTCAGATGATATTTACAAAGTGATGACTCAAACAAAAAATAACTCCAAATCTATTCTTGACTCAGCAATTTTATGGAAGGCTGTAATAGATTCCTTCGTCAAATTAGATCCGCGTGTTCAAGCTCGCAATCCAGTGATGTTCGTAGTGGAGCTGGGCAGTGTCATTACCACGCTTCTTTTCTTTGCTGCACTTTCTCATCCCGGTGAAGCCGCACCGACGTTTATATTTTCAATATCAATTTGGCTCTGGATTACAGTACTTTTTGCTAATTTCGCTGAATCAATGGCCGAAGGTCGAGGCAAGGCGCAAGCTGATTCTCTTCGGAAGTCGCGCAAAGATGTTATGGCTAAGAAGTTGGCTGAAGCTTCATTGAAATCAGCTATTAAGGCCGTTTCTGCTAGCGAGTTGAGAAAGGGTGATATCGTTCTGGTTGAGGCTGGCGATACAATTCCTTGTGACGGAGAAGTGATTGAAGGTGTGGCCTCTGTTGACGAGAGTGCTATTACTGGTGAGAGCGCTCCGGTAATTCGAGAAAGTGGAGGCGATCGCAGTGCCGTTACTGGTGGCACTCGCGTGTTGTCAGATTGGCTGATTGTAAGAATTTCAGCTAATCCGGGAGAGACATTTCTTGACCGAATGATTTCGATGGTCGAGGGTGCCAAGCGCCAAAAAACTCCTAACGAAATTGCTCTGAATATTTTGTTGGCGGCATTGACTCTGGTTTTCTTACTGGTCACTTTTACGCTCTATCCTTTTTCTAGTTATAGTGCTAGCGTCTCCCATGGTCAGCCAGTTTCACTTACTGTTTTGGTCGCCCTTCTGGTCTGTCTAATTCCCACAACCATTGGTGGCTTGCTCTCTGCTATTGGCATTGCTGGAATGGACCGCTTGATCAAAGCCAATGTCATTGCCATGTCGGGACGTGCCGTCGAGGCTGCTGGCGATGTGGATATGTTGCTACTCGACAAGACCGGCACAATCACCATGGGAAATAGACAGGCGACATTGTTTGTTGCTGCTAAGGGTATCTCCGAGTCGGAGCTTGCCGATGCCGCTCAGATCTCTTCTCTTGCAGATGAGACGCCGGAAGGCCGAAGTATAGTGGTTTTGGCTAAGGAGAGATTTTCCATCCGCGAGCGCAACATGCAAGAGCTTGACGCCGAGTTCGTTCCATTTTCGGCCCAGACAAGAATGAGTGGTGTTAATTTTGATGGTCGTGAGATTCGCAAAGGTGCCGCTGACGCCGTGGAAGCCTATGTTCTTGATCAGGGCGGTACCTATCCGGAAGAGGTGCGCGAAGCTGTCGATAATATTGCTCGCAACGGCGGTACACCGCTGGTAGTATCAGACCGGGGGCGTGTGCTGGGCGCTGTTCAGCTCAAAGATATCGTTAAGGGTGGAATTAAGGAGCGCTTTGCTGCCTTGCGGGCCATGGGTATCAAGACCGTTATGATTACCGGTGATAATCCCCTTACTGCAGCAGCCATTGCTGCAGAGGCCGGGGTGGATGACTATCTGGCTCAGGCTACACCGGAGGAGAAGTTGCGTCTGATTCGCGAGGCTCAGGCCGGCGGTCGGCTCGTCGCTATGACCGGGGACGGCACTAATGACGCTCCGGCATTAGCCCAGGCCGATGTTGCTGTGGCTATGAATACGGGGACACAGGCTGCCAAAGAGGCCTGTAATATGGTCGACCTCGATTCAAGTCCGACCAAGTTAATTGAGATTGTTGAGATTGGCAAGCAGCTGTTGATGACTCGTGGAGCGCTGACGACCTTTAGTATCGCTAATGATGTCGCCAAATATTTCGCTATTATCCCTGCCGCATTTGCTACGACTTATCCGGTCCTCAATAAACTCAATGTTATGCAACTGCAGTCGCCACAAAGTGCTGTGTTATCGGCGGTTATATTCAATGCTCTGGTTATTCTATTTCTTTTGCCGCTAGCTTTAAAGGGTGTTCGTTATCGCGCGGTTGGTGCTTCTATTCTGCTGCGCGATAATTTGCTCATATACGGACTGGGTGGAATTGTTGCTCCATTTATAGGTATTAAGTTGATTGACATGTTGTTAAGTAGTTTGCGCTTGGTTTAGGTATTGAAGCCGATTGTGAATTGGCGAACAAGCCAGATAGAAATAGAGAGGATAGAAGCCGATCATGTCAGCCCAGGAACCAATTTCTAATTCAACCATAACTAATTCAACTATTGGTGAGTCAACCATTGGTGAGTCAACTATTGCTGAGTCAACCATAACGTCGCCGGATTCGCCAACACCAGACTCGAATGGTTCGGCGGTGCTGTCACTTGTTCCACAGCCCATCATCAAGTCGGCGTTCATACTGTTTGCTATATTTACAGTGTTTACTGGTCTAGCCTATCCCGCTCTTGTTACTGCTGTTGCCCAATTGGTCTTTCCTCATCAAGCTGAGGGAAGTTTAGTTTATGCACCACTGCCAATACCGAACCCTGCTGTCCTGGATAAACAAGTTTCTGGCCGGTACAGCTCGCACATGGATGCTTCAATGGATGCTTCAATGGATGCTTCAATGGCTGATTCGCAGGTGATTGGTTCGCGTTTAGTTGGACAAGCTTTTTCTGCGCCACAGTATTTCTGGCCCAGGCCTTCGGCGACAAGCCCCGCTTACAATGCCGCTGCGTCTTCGGGCTCTAATTTGGGCCCGACTAATCCAGATTATTTAGCTGCGGTGGCGAAGCGAGTGGAAGCTTGGCGAAACAAGGCGATTAATCCCTCGGCGGAGTCTTGGGGAAACCAGCCGATTAACCCCTCGGCGGCAGCTGGTGCTAGTGCTAGTGCAGGGAACGCCGCGCTGGCTGCGGTAGAAAAAATACCTGTTGATATAGTCACGGCTTCGGCCAGTGGCTTAGATCCAGATATCAGTCCTGCAGCTGCACGTATGCAAATTGAACGTGTGGCCCGAGCCCGTTCCCTTAGCCCAGAACAGTTGCGCAAATTGGTGGCTGCCCACACCCAGGGGCGAGATTTTGGCTTGTTTGGCGACCCTCGTGTCAATGTTTTGGAGCTAAATTTAGCCCTTGATCGCTTGACCAAAGAGATGTGAGCTATGAACGACTCTCGCCCCGATCCAAGTTTATTGTTGACCCGACTTCGCGAAGAGGAGGGCACGGGGCGTGGACATCTGAAAATATTTTTTGGTGCTTCTGCCGGTGTCGGCAAGACCTACTCGATGCTCCAGGCTGCTGGCAAGCTAAAAGACGAGGGTGTCGATGTCGTTGTTGGTTGCGCTGAGACTCATGGTCGAGCCGAGACTGCATTGCTGCTTGAGCACTTAGAGATTTTGCCACGAGTCTCGGTGGAGTATCGTGGAACGATTCTGTCCGAATTTGATATTGATGCCGCCCTGGCGCGCAAACCGCAGCTAATACTCGTGGATGAATTGGCCCATAGTAATGCTCCTGGTTCAAGGCACGCGAAACGCTGGCAGGATGTCCAGGAGCTTATTGAGGCTGGCATCGATGTCTTTTCAACTTTGAACGTGCAGCATATTGAGAGTCTGCATGATGTCGTTTCTCAAATCACTGGTGTGCTTGTGCAGGAGCGTATTCCTGATTCATTGCTAGAGAGTGCTGCCGAGTTTGAGCTCGTGGATTTACCTCCCGATGAGTTAATTCAGCGCCTTCGGGATGGCAAAATCTATGTCAGTGACAGGGCGGAGTCGGCACTAAATAATTTCTTTCGCAAAGGTAATCTAATTGCCTTGCGGGAGCTGGCATTGCGCTATACAGCAGAACACGTTGATAGTGAGATGTTGCGATATCGCCATGCTCATCAGATTGTTGAGCCTTGGCCTACTACCGAAAGGATGTTGGTTTGTGTCAGCAATAGCCCGCTTTCAATTCGGCTAGTTCGTGCTTCAAAGCGCATGGCCGTTGCTTTGAAGGCAAAATGGTATGTGGCCTTTGTGGAGACACCGAGTTATTTACGTTTACCTGATAGTGAAAAGGCTCGTGTGCTCCAGACCCTTCGTTTGGCAGAGCAGCTCGGTGCTGAGACTTTAGAATTAAGCGGTGAAAATGTCAGTGAAGAGTTAGTACGCTGGGCACACAGCAACAATGTCACTAAAATTGTCATTGGCAAACCAGCTCAGCCGCGCTGGTTGGAAGTGCTGCGTGGATCAATTGTTGACGATATAGTGCGCAAAAGCGGCATGATTGATGTGTATGTAATTACTGGCGATGCCGATGCTGCAGCCGCACCGTGGGTAAAGAAAGTGCGCTCGACTCGCCGCCCTAAAGACTATCTTGGTTCATCTGCCATCGTTGCCTTGTGCACAGCTATAGCCGCTTTCATGACTGGTCATTTTGAACTATCAAATGTGATCATGGTGTACATGCTCGGCATTGTTATTGTCGCGAGTCAGTATGGTCGTGGACCAGCTGTTTTTGCATCAGTTATTAGTGTCGCGAGTTTCGATTTCTTCTTTGTGCCTCCTTTCTATACTTTTGCAGTTTCTGACACTCAGTATCTGGTCACCTTTGCTGTTATGTTAACGATTGCACTTGTTATCAGTACGCTGACTGCTCGCATTCGACAGCAGGCGCAGTCTGCGCGTTTGCGTGAGAGCCGCACGGCTTCTCTATATTTGATGAGCCGGGAATTATCTTCAACACTCAATCTTGACGATCTGATTACCATCGGATTGCGCCATGTTGCTGAGGTTTTTGAAAGTAAGGTGGCAATATATTTGCCTAATTTCGAGGGCGTCCTACAAGTACGTAGACCTCTTGAAGGTCTTGACGCCGGGGTGGCAGTTTGGGCGTTCAAGAATAAGCAACCTGCTGGTCTTAGCACTAGTACACTTCCTGCAGCAAATGCGTTGTATGTGCCGCTCTTTGGAGCAAAGGCGGTAATCGGAGTTTTGGCGATTCGGCCCTCTGATATCGATCGCTTTCTTGCACCGGAACAGTTGCACCTACTTGAGACTTTCGGTAACCAAATAGCCATAGCCCTTGAACGAGCACAGCTGGCCGATGACAACGAACGTGCTCGATTGCAGGTCAAGGCCGAGCAATTGAGAAATAGTTTGCTCAGTTCTGTGTCCCATGATCTGCGGACTCCTCTTGCCACTATTACTGGTGCTGCTAGCACAATTATGGAAGGCTCAACTAGTCTGACTGTGGAGAAATGTCGGGATATGGCAGCTGAAATTTTTCATGAGTCTGAACGATTAAATAGGCTGGTTGGAAACTTGCTAGATATGACCAAGGTGCAGTCTGGCAATCTTAAAGTCCGAAAAGAGTGGTGCCCAATTGATGAAATAATTGGCGCTGCCCTTAGCTATGTTGATGATCGATTAGGCGACAGGCAAGTACGCATTCTTATTCCGTCCGAATTGCCATTGATTCCAGTCGATTCAATTCTTATTCAACAAGTGCTCGTGAATTTGCTTGAGAATGCTTTGAAGTACACTCCGGCTGGCAGTGAACTAGTTTTGCGTGCCTCAGTATCAGATCAAGTTGCTCAGATTGAAGTGGCAGATCGAGGTCCTGGAATTCCGCCAGCGCATATTGAGAAAATATTTGAGAAGTTCTTTCGCGAGGAGCGATCAGACCGCACAGGTGTGGGTTTAGGACTGGCTATTTGTAGCGGGATAGTCGAAGCACACGGTGGCAAGATCTGGGTAGAGAATAGAGCCGGTGGTGGTGCGGTTTTTAAATTTACGCTTCCAATTGAGGGCATTCCTAATTTAGATCATCTCGAAAATACCAATGACTAATCAATCTTCTGCACCACTTATACTTGTGATCGAGGACGAGGCTCCGATTCGTCGCTTCCTTAAGATGGCTCTTGTTGACCAGGGTTTTGCCTTTGAAGAAGCAATAACAGGTCGTGAAGGCCTAACAATTTTGGCAAGTAGATGCCCTGACCTAATCATCTTGGATCTGGGCTTGCCTGACATGGACGGTTTAAATGTAACCAAAGAACTAAGGCAGTGGAGCGATGTGCCTGTAATAGTTTTGTCTGCGCGTGGTCAGGAAAGAGATAAGGTTGAGGCTCTCGATGCAGGGGCTGATGATTATTTGACAAAACCTTTTGGTATCTCTGAGCTCTTGGCGCGTGTTCGGGTTGCTCTTCGAAATGCCTCTAAGAGTTCAAAACCTGTTGTTGAGTCAAATGTGGCATTCGGTGATGTTTCTATTGATCTGGCCAAACGAGAAGTAAAGGTGTCTGGTGCGGAGATTCATCTAACTCCGATTGAGTATAAGCTGCTAACCACCTTGGTCCGACATGCCGGTAAAGTTGTAACCCATAATTTGCTTCTTCGAGAAGCATGGGGCACTGGCTATCAGGCTGAGACTCATTACTTACGCGTCTACATGGCGCAGCTAAGGAGAAAGTTGGAGCAGGATTCTGCCCATCCGCGGCATCTAATCACAGAGCCAGGTATTGGATATCGGTTGAAATTTTGAACTTTTTTCACTGAATTTTTATGATTTGTTTGCCTGTATGGCGGTAGGAATTTGACCGATATAGGTCAAATTCCTACCGCCACGCTTAGTAAATAACCCCGCTTTTAGCAAAATTCTTCCCGCTGGTTCACTTGGCAAGTGTTGAACCTTTTTTGTCTTTTCTACGTTTATCAAACAGCGAGGGGAGGGAGAATTTATGAGATATCGCACAGCCGAACATGCCGCTAATGAAGCATCAATCCAAGAGATGTGGCCGGAGTTTGAGGCTCTCGTGCCTAATGATGAAGTTGGTTTAGAAATCGTTTTTAGAGCCCTATCAACACTTGGTCTTATCCTCTGCAAATGCGGAAGTCATGCAGTAGTGCGCGAGGAAAACTCAAGGACATTTACTTGTAGCGACTGTCGAGCAAAAGTTTGGTTCACTGCCGGTACCATGTTTTTTCGAGTGAAACACTTTAAGGCTTGGCTGGGCTCTATTTGGTTGATGGAAAGTGGTGTTGTTGTTGCCTCAAGCAGGCTAGCTCAATTAGCTTCTATTGCTCAAGCCACGGCACACAATATTCAAAAGAAGATTCGACTTCTTGTTGAGGATTGCTTTGACGCAGAAGCTCCTGCTATCTCTGCTGCTTTGTTCAGTTCAATTATGACCAAGCGTTCGAGGGGCAGTCTTCCCAACGCGCACCCAAATGAAGAATTGAGTGATTTGTACAGGGAGCGTCAATCAAGCGACTGTACTTCTCGATCTGAGTTTGACTATAGAGATTCAGCCGGTACCAATTTCGCAGATGCAGATTGCCAGAACTCGTGCGCGCCAGGATCGTATGAAGCTCCAATGGAGCTTGAGGAAAATGAACGAAGGGTTTTTGATTGTATTTCCGATACTCCTATCAGTTTCGATTCGCTTTGTGTTCTAACCGGTTTATCTGTTGGTGTAGTTTCTTCAGCACTAGTGATGCTGGAACTCAATAATCGAATTGTTTGCTTAGATGGTGACTTCTTCGTGCGCAGCAGGCCCGCTCAGTCTTCTGCAAAATCATATGAGATCCATACTGAATCGGTTCAGGCCCTTGTTGCAGCCGCCAATCGGCTGATTTGGTCAATTCACCACGGTGTTAGTTTTAAATGGCTTCAGAGCTTTCTTGCCGTGATTTGGTTCTACTTTGACAAAATCCGATGGCCAAAGGGTTCACTGCTTGTGGCTTTTTTAAGATCGGGACCGATAGAGACTGAACGAGGAGGTAACTTTAATCCTTCCAGGCTAGTTGTTTTCCCTTCGGTATTGAGCACCGTTGCAAATTAGTGCCTTAAGCATTTTTGTCACTCGCTCAACCTCGAGTGTTCTTATTTTCTTTCCGCCTAGCACCTGCTGCCAAGTCATCAGCGAGACAAAAGAACCAGCGCATATATGAGCTGTGGCGGCGCTGTCAGCAATGTTCAGCTCAGGATGACGGTCAAAGTATGCGGTAGCAAGATCCATGCCGCGTAGAATAACTGTTTTTACATAGATACTGGCTAACTCTGGGAAGCGTTCTGATTCGCCTACCATCACTCTGAATAATCTGAGATAGTCAGGGTCATCCATAAGCACAGAAAATTTATTACTGACTTGGTCTATGAACATTTCTGGAGGCAAAACCATTAGTGGCTCCAAGTCTTCATAGTTTAGATCGATTTTTTTGATGGTTAGTTCTTCGATTATCGCTATGAATAGTTGTTCTTTGTCTTTGAAGTGGCTATAGATAGTGGCTTTGATAACCCCTGCTTGGTCGGCAACTCGGTTCATACTGGTTGCTTTGTAACCGTTTTCGAGGAAGACTTTTATTGCCGCAGCGACTATCTGATCTCGCTTGCTGCGCGGATGCGCCCGCTTGTCTTCAGTTTCAGACTTAACTTGGTCTGAATTTGAGGGCAATTCTGCTGTCACTAAATGGCACCTTTCTGGAAGCGGACAGTCTAGCAAGTTGGTAGGCTCAATTTCGATTGTGAATGTTTGAAAAATGCTCACTTGAGCGATATCGGTTAAGTTTGCAAGTTGAATCTTCGAGCTTGAGCCTTTGGGGGATTGACATGGTATCCATACCGGTTGGTATGATAGCAGTGTCTGGTAACTTTCGCCAAAATTTGGATAGACTTCCGATATTACTTTTAGAATGGATAGTAAGACGAGTATGAGAATATGACGATGCAAACCGCAGATCCTCAGTCAGGTGCCTCTCAGCAGTCACAAGCCTCTGCTGAGACATCGAAAATGCAGCCTGACGCTAAACCTGCGAGGCATGGTTTACCCAAACCGGTTGTGGCGCTTGTAGTTTTAGCTTTGCTGGGCACTGCGGGGTGGTTTGGCTATAAGACGTACTCACCAAAGCCGGCAGACAGTAACACTATTAGGGTCAGTGGCCGTATTGAGGGTTATGAGTCTAATATCGGGCCTAAGATTGGTGGCCGGGTAGACTTCATGGCCTATCGCGAAGGCGATCAGGTAAAGAAAGGGGATTTGCTGGTTAAAATCAGCGATGACGACATTCAAGCTCAGCTGCGCAGCGCTCAAGCGAAGAGGCAACGCGCTGCAGCCCTTGCTGAGCAGGCGAGCTACCAGATTGGAGTAGTAAAAAATCAAATAGATGAGGCGAAGTTACGCGTTCTTCAGTCTTCTGAAGATATGCGGGCTCAGATCGATCAGGCCGACGCCAATGTCTCGCAAGCCGATGCTCGTGTTAGTGAGACTGAGGCTCAGTTGATCCAAGCCCAGTCTGATTTGAAATTGGCGCGAATCAGAAAGCAGCGCTATAACTTTCTCGCTTCCAAAGGTGCTGTAACTCTTGATGAAAATGATCAAGTTTCAACCAGCGCTGCAACTGCTGAAGCTGTCGTTAGTGCTAAATCGAGTTCAGTCGAAGCCGCTCGCAAGCAATTGAATGTCTCAAAGGCGGCCCTGGCGCAAGCTCGCTCTGCGCGCCTTAATCCAAGAATGCGGCAGTCTCAGTTGCTCGCTTTTGGTGACCAATTACTTCAGGCACAATATCAGTTGAAAAGTGCAAAGCAAGAAGAGCTAAGTGCGAAGGCTGATGAGGAGCAAATTCTTGCCAATATTGCCTATTTGAGTGTGAAAAGTCCAATTTCGGGAATTGTAACGGCGCGGGTGGTTGAACCTGGTGTTGTAGCAGTGCCGGGACAGACTCTTATTTCGGTCATTGATCTCAGTACTGTTTATCTGCGGGGCTATGTGCCTGAAGGGCAGATAGGAAGGGTGCGCGTCGGACAGAAAGCCCGCGTATTTCTTGATTCTTCCCCTGATAAACCTTTTGAAGGCACTGTGATACAGATTGATCCGGAAGGCTCATTCACTCCCGAGAATATTTACTTTAAGGATGATCGAGTAAAACAAGTCTTTGGTATCAAAATTGGTATTACTCAACCCGATCGCTTCGCTAAGCCAGGCATGCCCGCTGACGCTGAGATTCTTGTAGACACACCTTAATCATGATAGAGACGCTAACCAAGTCTGGCATCAGCGCTATCCAGCCGATAGTTAAAGTGCAGGGATTGAAAAAATCTTATGGTGCTCTTGAGGCCGTTAAAGGTCTCGACTTCGATATCTTTGAAGGTGAGATTTTCGGGCTGATTGGTCCTGATGGAGCCGGTAAAACCACTACATTTCACGTCCTTGGCGGCGTCATGGAGCAATCTGCTGGAAGCGCTAGTGTAATAGGTCAGAAGCCGCGCGACGTTCGTCTCGAAATTGGCTATTTGACTCAACAGTTTTCTCTTTATCTCGATCTCAGTGTTGCTGAAAATCTGCGCTATGTGGCCGGTTTGAGGGAAGTAGAAAAAGATGACTTTGCCGAGCGCAGTCAAAAGTATTTGAAGCTGATGAATATTGAACGTTTCTCTAGTCGTTTGGCTGGGCAATTGTCCGGCGGGATGAAGCAGAAATTGGCTCTATGCTGTGCCTTAATTGCTAGACCTAAATTACTACTTCTCGATGAGCCTACCACCGGAGTTGATCCGGTTTCGCGCCGTGAGTTTTGGGACTTACTTGCCACTGTCACCACTGAAGGTGTCACGGTTGCTGTAGCAACTCCCTATCTTGATGAAGCAGAGCGCTGCAATCGACTGATTTTGATGCATGAGGGCGAAATTGAGGAAATCGGGACACCGATGGAATTAAAGCGGAACCTTGGCTTGCATCGCTTAGAAGTACGGGCCAATGCTATTGATAATTTGGAGCGAAGGTTGCATCAGGTGGAGAAGGATGATCCTAGTATCTTTTCTGATGTGCAAACTTTTGGTGATCGACTCGATGTGCTGGTCGATGACGTAGCCCGAGCCAGTGATTCAGTTCGGCAGGCTGCACTTGATGAGAAGACTAGTGAATCGCTTTCCATAGAGGTGCAAGAGCCGACTTTAGAGAACGTCTTTGTTACTAAATTGAGAGCGAAGACTGGAGGCGAGATTCCGGCTGCGGAGAGGATGTTTCCATTCGTGGCAGCGAGAAGCCGGATGGCCGGTGGCAGTCGCCTAGACGGATATGTTCAGCCTGCCTCTACTGGTCCTTCGGCAAATTCCGGCTCAACTGCAACTTCCGGCCCAGCTGCAACTTCTGGCTCATCGGCAAGTACAGGCCCTTCCCCAAATCCGGGCCCTTCTGGTTCTGCAATCTTTGCCCAGGGCGTGAAGAAAGTCTACGGCAGTTTTCATGCGGTCAAAGACGTTAATTTGCAAATTGAATATGGCGAAATTTATGGACTCCTTGGCGCTAATGGCGCTGGCAAAACCACCACGATCAAGATACTTTGTGGCCTGATTAAACCAAGTGCTGGGCGAATGGAACTCTGCGGGCAGAAGTCAAATCTACGATCTGAAGCTCTGCGGCAGCGGCTTGGTTATATGAGTCAGAAATTTACGCTGTATGACGATTTGACTATTCGTGAAAATCTTGAATTTTATTGTGGTGTTTATTGTGTGCCCGATAGCCTTAAGCGCGAGAGAATTAAGTGGGTATTGAGAAGCTCTGATTTGGCTGGGCAAGAGGGTTTGCTGACCGCTAAGCTGCCGGGCGGTTGGAAGCAGCGCCTGTCATTTGGCGCCGCTGTTTTACACCAGCCAGAGGTTCTATTTCTCGATGAACCGACCTCGGGAGTTGATCCTTTGGCTCGACGCGAGATGTGGAAGTTGATTCGTGATTTTTCCAGGCAAGGCACTGCCGTGCTCGTGACAACCCACTTCCTAGAAGAAGCAGAATACTGTAACAACCTCGGTTTTATGGTGGCAGGCTCGCTCGTGGCAGAGGGCTCTCCTTCCCAGATCAAGAATAGTCAGCCAGGTAAGCTTGTGGAGCTGCGCTTTGAAAATGCTCAAGCGGCTTACGCTTTTTTGAAGCAGAAGTTTGTTTCTTGGCGAGTTTCGATGTTCGCCGATAGCTTGCATGTGGTGTTTGATGATCCTGATACTGAATTGCCAGCTCTAGTTAAGGAAATGGCTGCTAGCGGATTGGTGCCACTATCTTCCAGGCAAATAGCTTTTAGTTTGGAAGACTCATTTATTTCAATTGTGCAGCGCGCATCGGGGGTCGTGTAGAGCTGATGCGTAGAATGATTTCACAGGCAGGAAAAGAGATTGCACAATTCAGGAGGGATAAACTCACCCTCGCTTTGGCTTTCTTGTTGCCTTCGGTGGCCATGCTTCTTTATGGTTATGCTACGAGATTGGAATCGAAAAATATTCCAGTAGCTGTGCGTAATTTTGATAATGGTGCCCTCAGTCGCGATTATATCGATACTATTTTTGCCAATGGACAATTAGTAAACACGCCCTGGCACGATCCTGTACATCTCCGTTCAGCTCCAACAAGTGTTGTATCAAGCAGCGCCATGGGGCCGCTTGATATGGGCGAAGCAAAGGCGACCATAACTATTCCGCCAGAATTCTCTCGCCGCCTTAAACAAGGTCAGTCATCTGACATTCAAGTGATAATTGATGCTACTGATGTAAACAATGCTCGCGTCGTTAAGAACAGCATTATTGCCACCACAGGATATTTCTTACGCAGCCATAAATTCAACCAGGTAAAGAGTTTAGTAACGACTAAAGTGCGCTTGTGGTTTAATCCAGGCCGAGAAGAAGCCTTGTATGTCGCTCCTGGAGCTACTGCCGTGATTTTGTGGATCTTCCCTTGTCTCTTGTCAGCTCTGGCTATGTCTCGAGAGAAAGAGCAAGGCACCATATTGCAGCTTTATGCTTCGAGTATCTCCTCTTTTGAATTGGTAGTTGGTAAAGCCTTAGCCTATACTGCTATTGCTTTTGTTCAGGCCCTGATTGTTATATCGATGGCCATGGTTCTATTTGGTATCAGGTTAGTAGGTGATCCCTACATCTACTTTATTTCTACTTTGGTATTTCTTGCTAGTGCTGTCTTATTTGGTCTCTTTGTTGGTACCCGAGCGAACAGCCAGAGTGCTGCTGTACAAATGGTCGCCACCACCGGATTTACCACAGCGCTCTTGCTCTCGGGATTTCTCTATCCTCTGCGCAATATTACCTATCCCCTGTCTCTAATTTGCAATATCTTGCCAGCAAGGTACTTTGTGGAAGCATCGCGCAATGCCTTTGTGCGCGGTAGCGATTTTTCTAGCCAGATTCATCTTCCGGTGGCCCTGGCTATTTGTGCCACTGTTCTGCTCGTGGGAGCTTCCCGGATCATGCGTAAAATGCAGCTGTCTGGCGGGGGCTAAGGAAGATTTTGGAAAATTTTATGTCAACTAGTACACGTAATTATCGCCACCAGATACGGGCTCTGATAATCAAAGAATTGCGCCAGATAATGCGCGATAAACAGTTGATTTTTCTGCTTTTCTTTATGCCAATTTTGCAGCTATTCTTGTATGGCTTTGCTTTGAGTCCAGATGTTGAACACTTACGTCTTGGCGTCATTGACCATGCCGCTTCACCGACTAGTCGCGAGGCTGTTGCTGCTCTGGTGGAGAATGGTGTTTTTGATCTCACCGCTTCCGGTGGCACAGAAGCCACCTTAGCCAAGAATGTTCGGGATGGTAACCTGGAGGCTGGTTTAATTGTGCCTCCCGAGTTCGAGCGCGAAATCAAGCATGGCACCAAGGTCTCTATGCAAGTTATGCTCGATGGCGTGGATGCTAATACCGCTGGTATTGCCAACGGCTATATCAGTCAGATCATTTCAACTTTTAACAGGCAGCTTGTGACGGGCTCTCAGATTTCACATGAGTTAGTTAGTCCGCAGATTACTTTTGCTTATAACCCCGGCTTGATTAGCAGTTGGTTTTTTGTACCGGGAGTAATTGCCCTGGTTCTCAATCTTGTCAGTACTCTGGTTTCTAGTGCTGCGGTCATCCGTGAAAAGGATTCAGGCACCCTCGAGCAACTGCTGATGACGCCGGTTAATTCTTTGCAGATTCTTCTAGCTAAGATCATTCCGCTTTCAATGCTGCTCATGATTACAGTGCTTGTCTGTTTGTTGATTAGTTCAGTGGTATTTCATGTCCCTTTCAGAGGCAATATTTTTCTCTTTCTCTTTGTCTCTTTCCTTGCCATTCTTGTTGGCATTGCTATTGGTATCGCTCTAGCTGCCTTTTCACAGAATCAGCGACAGTCGCTTCTGACCTCCTTTTTCGTCAACTTACCGGTGATTCAACTTTCTGGTGCCGTGGCTCCCTTAGAGAGTATCCCGGAGTTTTTCCAAGTGCTATCGCTCTTTGACCCCTTGCGTTATTACGTCACATGCGTTCGCGCCATTATTCTCAAAGGTGCTGGGCTCGAGGCAATCTGGCCTGACGTTCTAGCGCTGGCTGCCTTTGCCACAATTCTTTTAGCTCTAAGTACATCGAAATTCGGGAGGCAGTTGGCATAATGTTGCGCCAAATTAGATGGGAAAATTCTTCAAGGGTCATTGCCTTCTCTCTGGCATTGCTAGGTAGTTGCGCTACTCTTTCACCTTCGAGTAGTGCTTTGGCTCAAGATGTCAATTACTCCTCAAATTCTTCTTCTTCTTCTTCTTCAGGTTCAGGTTCAAGTTCTAGCTCTAGCTTAGATCCTGGTCAGAATTTACCTCTGCGTGGCTTGAATAAAGGTCCATTAGATGAGGTGGTGCCAGTAGATGATCTCTCTGGTAGTGACGTTGATCCCCAGCGCATTCAAATTGTTCGACCGCCCCTTAGTGCTTTGATCTCTATCGATAAGAAGGTAGATTCTTCTCTGCTCGATGCTGCTTCCACAGTACCGATGAGCCTCGATGATGTGGTGCAAGCCGCCTTGAAGAACAACCTTGATATAGGCATTTCTTCTTACGCTGAGCGGGCCCGTAAAGCCAATATGGTTTCTTCAATGGGTAAGTTCTTGCCCGATATTGCTCTCTCTTATCAGTGGAATTATCTTAAGGGCAAGGCCAATGTACCGTTTGGTCAATCCCTTGAGCCTCTCAGTTTTAACAATCCATTCATTTTAACTTCGGCTGGCTTCAAGTATTACGGATACCGTGGTGGTAGTGTCTTATTTGGTGCTTTGCAGAATCGCAATAACTATCGTGCCGCTCGTCATTCCAAGCATGCTACGGTGAGCGATACTCTGCAGACTGCCGCCAAGCGCTATTACGATCTTCTCCTGCAGGAAGCCCTTCTGCAAATTAGAGTGAAGGCTGTGGAGACATCGGAAGGTCAGCTTTCGTTAAACAAAGATTTAAGACAAGGTGGCTTAGCCACTAATCTCGAGGTTTTGCAGGCGGAGACCCAGCTCTCTCAAGATCGCCAGAATTTAATTGATCAACAGGTTGCTCGCCGTGAAGCTGCTATTCTTCTGGCTGAGTTTCTCAATGCCAATCAAGGCCTTGATATAGCGCCCAATGATTTATTGCTACAGAAGATACGCATAGTTTCTGAGCAAGCCAATGCTGCTCGTCTTCTGCAATTGGCCATAGACAATCGACCCGAGCTGAAGCAGTACGAGGAGCTGCGCCTGGCTGCTAAGAAGCAGATAGTGATTAATGCGGCCAAACTACAACCTAATTTTGCCTTTAGCGGCAATGTCTTGGGAATTGGTGAGACCCTAAGCAAACAATACGAACTGGCGCCCATCACCCTGGCTGGTGCTGCCGGTGGCGTTGGTGTGCGGGCTCGTCAGATTACGGCGCTATACACTTTGGGTGTCAACGTTAATTGGAATTTTGAGGGTCTTGGTGCCGTTGATCTGGCCAATACCTATGCTGCTAAGATGACTGCTCGTCAGGCTGGTTTGCAGCAGCAACAGGTCTTGAATAAGGTCACTTCAGAAGTGCGACGCTCTTATCTTCAATCTCTTAAGACCGATAGAAAAATTGAAGAGGCTGTAGCGCAAGTGCGCTCTGCCAACGAGGAACTGCGCCTGGCTCAGCTGCGTTTTCAAAACGGTGTGGGGCGCAATATTGATGTGCTTAAAGCACAGCAAGACTATACGTCGTCACTGATTGAAAAAGCACGGGCTATCGTGAATTTCAATAATGCTCAAATTGATCTTCTGCACGATACAGGTTTGATCTCAAGCTCGACAGTACTCTCGCGCAGTCCGGCTATTCGGTGATTAAAGCTATTCGCCGATGGAATATTCGCTGATTGCCGCTGTTAGCCTCTATCGACTGCTTAACCGCAGGGCTTGCGCTCTCAGCTCTTCGACTGGATCGTCGGGTACGATTGGATAGTCGTAGCTTGGGGTCTCGTCCCCGTAATAGCGCACATAGAGATTGGTGCCCAACGCTTTTAGATGTGCCCTGCCTGGTTTGGTTGGCTGTAGCATCAAGTCTTTGAGGTTGGTTGCGCTCTCTTGCACATTGGCCGCTTTTTCGGCAGCTTCTTGCCTGGCTCGGTTGCCTTGTACTCGGCCATCTGTCAGTGCATAGTTGGCGCGAATATCTCCTAAATTGCTTATTTCTTCTCTGTCGTACTGATTAGCAGCATTATTGGCCCCATAGCCACCGCCGTAGCCATAATGGCGAGCATTAGTATGATAGCCATAACCACCTCCTAGAGTGTTCCCGCCCAGTGTATTGCCGCGCCAATTGTTATTGGCATAGGTATTTTGATTTAGATTAGCTAGAGCCATTTGAGTTTCTTTGCGGATTTTTGCCGCTTCGATAGCGGCCATGTAGCTTCTCCACTGCTGCCAGTCTTGGCCCTCGCGGTTGTAGCGGGCGGATATGTCATTGCTCTGGCGGTTGATCCAGTTGACTGTGCGTGCCACCACAATTGGTGTGTCTTGCGGTGCAGTGGCTTGATAGGCTGTAGTTTTGGCTCTGGATAGCAGCTGCTGTTTAGCCATTGAGCCAATCGCTCCAAAGGGATCGACACTAAAGGCCGCTTCATATGCTTCTTTGGCTCCGTCCTGGTCTTGCAATTTAGTCAAAACATCACCCAGTCGATAGTAGGTGCGAGCATCTCTATTGTTGTGCTGCAAGGCCTGCATTAAATGCTCTGCTGCTGCGTGATAGCGCTTGGCGGCATAGTCATCTACAGCTAGTTGGCTGAGAGATTCGAAAGTTTGCACTTTCAATGTCGATGAGGGTGCAGTTGATGAGTGAGTGAATGATGGCGTGGGTGAAGAGCTGGATGAAGAGCCGGGTGAGGATGAGGATAGTGATAAAGATGAAGATGATTTTGTTGTCGGCTTATAGGAGTGGGAATGATCGACCATTGCCGTTGGAGCCGGCTCTGGCATTGGCGTAGAAGTAGAAGTAGAAGTAGAAGTAGGCTTTGAGCTATCGGAAACCAAACTCGCTGCACTAGCACTAATTGGGGCCGTGCCCAGGGCTTGCTCTAGTCTATTGATTCTGCTCTGGAGCGGATTTTTAGTTGTTTGGCCAAAGATCATCGCTTCTAAGCGGTCAATTCTCTGACTAAAGGAATGGGAGACGTTTTCGGCGCCAAAGTATTTCATTTCCATACACGTGAGACGGCCAATATCGCCGTTGTTCTGCTCTTGAGCTGCTTGTCGACTTTGTTCTGGAGCTGGTGATGCCGATTGTGCTTCGACTTGCTTTTCTGCTTGTGTTTCTGCTTCTGCTGCTGTTTTAGCCTGAGGCTGAGCTAGAGTCTCAGCTAGGCTTTCAGCTACAGAAGAAGGTGCATAGCCGAGCGCCACAAGAGCCCCGCATATTGCCATGGCACAGTGGTAGGCTGAAAGTCTCATGGCACCTTTCTTTGCAGTCAGTTTAGAGCTATGTTTGGCTCCTCTCTGCGCTCTTTGGCTAGTTTTGGCTCTGTCGGACTCTGTCTCTGTCGAACTCTGGCTCTATCTTCGCTTTATTTGCTTCTTATAACTAGTCTAGCGCTTTTATTGTGTAGCCTGTGTGAGGTCGCTCGTCCACTGAGGTCTCTTAATGAACTGAGTTCTATTGATAAGGTGCTTAAGCTTAAGTTTTGAGCAACATGATAAACTCCCAGTCTTAAGTTGATTTTGAATAAAGGGCAACCCTTTACTTGTCATGTTTACTAAGCATGTTCTCTAAGGAGAGATAACAATGGGCACTATGCGGGCACACGAAATTGACTACACCATTATTGGTGATGACATGCAGCTGGTGGAAATTGAACTTGATCCTGGCGAAACAGTGATTGCTGAAGCCGGGGCTATGAACTATATGGAGCAGGGCATAGTCTTCGAATCGAAAATGGGAGACGGCGCAGACGCTGACCAGGGCATGATGAAGAAGCTCTTTGGTGCCGGAAAGCGCATGCTGGCCGGTGAGTCTATGATGATTACTCACTTCTCTAACGGCGGATCGGGCAAGCAGAAAGTTGCTTTTGCCGCTCCTTATCCTGGCAAGATTATCCCGCTTGACTTGGCCCAGCTCGGCGGCAAAGTCACCTGCCAGCGTGATGGCTTCTTGTGTGCTGCTTATGGCACCAAGCTAGACGTTGCTTTCACCCAAAAACTAGGTACTGGATTCTTCGGCGGCGAAGGCTTTGTTCTTCAGAGTTTGAGTGGCGATGGCTTGGCCTTCGTCCATGCCTGTGGCACTATCGTTAAAAGAGAACTCAAAGGTGAGACTCTGCGGGTTGATACTGGATGCTTGGTAGGCTTCACTCCTGGCATTGAATATTCAATTGCCCGCGCTGGCAATTTGAAATCGATGGTATTTGGTGGCGAAGGCCTATTTCTTGCAACCTTGAGCGGTCATGGAACTGTTTGGTTGCAGAGTCTGCCATTCTCGCGCTTAGCCAACCGCATTCTTGAGCACGCCCCTCGCGCTGGTGGCAGCCCATCCGAGTCTGGCGGTGGTGGCATTATCGGTGGCATCGGCTCCCTCTTCCAAGATTCGTAGTTCGATTCTTGCTTTGTCTTGTAGTCTTTCTCAAGCTGTACAGCTTCGCTCTGGCGCTGGTGCTTGCGCAAGAATGCTGCATAACTCTTGGCGATGTTACTGGCTAAAGCAGGGTCGTGCTTTTGGTCAACACTGAGCTTTAGTGCTTCTTTATAATGTACTTCTGCCAAAACAAATTTACCGGCGATTGCACTTCGTTCAGCCATAACCAATTGATTGAAGGCATTGGCATCAAGGGGGACTGCTGGCCTCATTGGTACAGCTTGCATGAGAGGCCTGCGCTGCTCTATCCGGTAGTAGTTTGCTGTATGGCCGAATCTCGCTGGGGAGTGTCTTGTGTATGAGACTGGCTCTGTTCTATTTGGTAGAGAGGCTTCTACTTTCGTTCTTATAGTTTCTAATTCTGAATAAGTTCCTTGCTCCATGTTGCTATATCTAGTCTGTGCTCTGGCCGGTAGCCAGAGGGACACGCTTGTTACCGTCGCCAGGAATGCTGCTGCTCTTTCGATAGTCTTGCGAGCCGTATCTCGCAGCTTTCTCAAACCTTTTGGGCAATTTTCGGTCATCACCGTTCCGTCTTTGCGTCGGTAAATGCCGGCACAGAGCTTTTCACCGCTGACGCTTGTCCTCCTCAACAGTTCCTCTGCCTCTGTGGGGCTCATCTTAGAGAGATTGAAGACGTTTAAACTACAGCCAGTGCAAAAGCGCACAGCATCTGATTCACTGGCAGCCTTGCCGTTAACCCCTTGCATGTTCTCCCAGCCCACTTCGCAGGGGGCTGCAATGAAAACGGTTTTTAGAAACTCGTTTTGCTGCTTCATCTCTAAGTGCTATTTGAGGTTAGGTGGCGTTAGTAGCAGCATAAGCCCTTTGCCTAGCCCTGGCAATAGCAGCTTCGGCTGCTGCCACAGCACTGCTCATGGCCGCATCTACAAGGAGATGACCCCTTCCTACCCAGTCGCCGCAGACGAATACCTGGTCGGGAAGATTCACCACTGGCAGTGTCACGTTGCTTAGGCCGTTGGCGCCGTTGTCTGCTGCTAGGGGCGTGCCGAAGCTTGCCGTCATGTTAGGAAGAAAGCGCTTGTAGACAAGTTCTTCCTGCCAGCCTGGTTGCATTTTGTCGAGTAGTTCGAGGAGCAGGTGCTCGTGTTTCTCACTGCCTTTTTCGCCTTCGGGCAAATAGACAGCTAAGTGTATGAGAGCATGATTGTCTTCCGCTAATTTTGCCGTGGTGGAGTGCACCGAGTAATAGAGTGGCTGATCGATGCCGAGGGCAAAGGTATTTTCGTTATTCGTTAGTTTGCGTAGACAAACATCGAGGCAAGCAGCATGGCTGGGCAAGATATTGTCGAGGGTGGCAGCTAGAGAGGTCGCTCCTGCATCTAGAGATAACAGCTTGCTTACTTGTTTGGGTGGAATTGCCAGAATGACAGCGTCAAAGTTTTGCCAGCTGCCGTTGATGGTGATTTCCAGTTGGCCTAGACTCTGATTTAGACCCGGTTCATTTTTACAGGGCACAATAGCAGTGACTTCCGCGCCATATATTTCGCTCAGTCTAGTTTTTCTTTCTTGTCCGTCTTGGTCTTCTTGCGATTCTTGTGCTTGATGGCGAATTAACTGCAACATCGAGTCAACCAGGCTTTGCCAGCCGTGATCTAAATAGAGCACACCTTCTTGTTGCGCCAGCAATAATTGTTGAATGGCCGCTGCGGCAGAGATTTTTTGAGGATTATTGCAATAGGTGGATAGCCTAACCATGGCGGTAAATAGCTCTTGAACCCGTTCACTCTTTACAGTTGATTGCAGCCATTGAGATAGCGAGACATTCTGCAAAGAGTTGAGATTGCTTTTTGCGAGATTGCCCATCAAGAAACCCCATTCGATTTTGTCGGTGATGGAAAGCAGCTTTGTCGCCATGGTAGAGGCGGCATCAAGGGGCAGGTCAAGGAGATCGCCTTGAAAAATCGCCAGAGAGCGCTTTGGGGCTGGTATAGCCCCGGCTGGAGTGATATTGAGCTGGTTCAGAATGCCGTAGGCGGCTCCACCTTTGTACAGGGCATGGGGACCCTGGTTTAAGTAGAAGTGGTCGCGCTCGACGGTACTGGCTCGACCGCCAGGCCCGTGCGATTTTTCGATCAGGGTGACCTGGGCCCCGTTAGCCAAAAGCTTTTGTGCGGCGGTCAGGCCGGCCATTCCTGCTCCAATTACGGCTATTTTTGCTGCTTTTCGGGGTTTCATAATCTGGCCTCGCTAGGTAGAGATGCTGCAATAGGTTTTTGAATGCTTTATGGATAAATTTTGTCCGCAATTCATGTAGTTATTCAATCATGGATAGAATTTATCCACAATGCTTTTTCTCCCCTTTTAATCTTGGACATAAATTATCTATATATAATGGCTACTAGGACCCCGTTTTGATTAGCCTTGGCTTTGAAGCAAGACTGGATTCGACGAAAACTAGACGCGAAGAATTAGACGCGAAAACTATATTAAGAAGTGAAATTAGGTATTAAGTGAAATTAGGTAGTGGTGTTGAATGGTCTATTCATTGTCTGGCTCTGCTGGGGGCTTTGCCGCCGGGGCGTAGCCTTAGGTTGGAGAAACTGGCAGAATTCCACAACCTTAAGGTCGCTTATCTGCGCAAGCACTTTCAGGCCCTCTCTAAGGCCGGTCTGGTGGCCACAGTAACAGGGCCCCAGGGTGGTTATCGCCTTGGTCGCAGCAGTGACAAAATCAGTCTGCTCGATATCTATATAGCTCTGGAGGGCGACGACCATTGCTTTCGCTGCACCGAAATACGCCAGGACGGTCCCTGTGCTAATCCGGCCCTCGATAAACCGAGCTATAGCATTCCTTGCAATATTGCTGTATCGATGTGGAAAGCTGAAGACGCCTGGCGCAAAGAGTTGGCCAAGGTATCAATTGCTGATGTTTTGGGGGCGACGGCAAAGCAAGTTAGTTCTGAAAAAATGGAACGCATGGCCCAGTGGCTGACAGAGGCTCTCGCTTAGCTCTGTTCTGCTTAGCTCTGTTCTTTTTCGTTGTGTACTAATTTTGCAGGCGCAGTTTGTTGATTAACCAGGCTTTGGATTTGGGGAAGTTTTGCGAAGCAGTGGTGACTGTTTTGCTGGAACCGCCGGCGATACTATCAATCAAATAGGCACAGACTTCTTGTTCGGCCTGGTTGGCCGGTGGTGTCAAGAAAGGTAGAGTCTCTTCGATGTTTGCTGGCAGGTTGCGGGAGTCAAGCATGAAGACTGCGTGAAAATCAGGATCGCGAGCTAAGCCGCCGCTGCTTTGCTCTATGGCATTGCCTACTTGCTTGAGGAAAGCTTCTTTTATTTCAGCTGGGGAAAAGGCTTTGGCTGTGGAAGTAGTCGTATTTTTGCCAGCTATCATCAGGTTTTCAAACACTGTGATTTCTTTGCCGTTTAAAATGGCAGCCTCTTGCCGCTTTGAATTTGCCTCCAGCTTATCTTGCGCTGATGGCGCTACGCTCACTGTTATTTCAGCACTATCGAGAATTTGATAAATTGCTCTGGGCATACCGAGAATTGCTTTTTTGACCGTATCTATCGTCGCTTTGCTAACGGCGGCGTGTCCTTTTTTAGCGGGATAGGCTTTGACACGATTATAGAAAGTACTGCTTTGACTTTGACTCTTTTGAGCGGCGAAGGTTGCCGGATTTTCTAAGCGCAGCACGCAGCTAGCCGCTTGTGCCGCTTCTGGCGTGCCCCTAAAGCTGTCGCGGATGTTGCGGTATACAGGTAGTGCCAGTTTGTACTGCCCCTGAGCTGCGTAAGAGTGCGCTAAGTAAAGCATGACGATGGCATTGGAATTGCCTTCTTTCATGGCATCAAGAAAGTATTGATTGGCGACGCGGTAGTTGCCGCGGTTATAAGCTTCCACTCCATCAGCATAGTCATCATCGCGATCGGCTAGGGCAGGAGCCGTGCTACTGAGCAACAGCGCTAAAGAAGCCGCGAAAATTTTAGCTCTAACGATTGTAGCCCTGAACATTCTTAGTCCTAAACATTTTAGAAACTATTCTAGTACTGCTTAACGGCGCCACCATCGATGGTGATAGCAGTGCCGGTGATGAATTCGCCCTTGGGAGATGCCAGGAAAGCAATTAAGGCCCCGAGATCTTCAGCTTTTCCGAATTTTTTCACTGGCGCTGAGTACTTCCAAGCATTTACTACTTCTTGGGCTGAAACACCGTGAGTTGTAGCGTACTGCTTAGCTAGTTCGTAAACCAGTGGCGTATCGAACAGGCCCGGGCAAACTACGTTCACAGTGACGCCGTCGGCAGCAGCCTCTGTGGCTATGCACTTCGCTAGGGCGTTGAGCCCGGTGCGCAAGGTGCTTTGAACAACTGAGCTTGCTTCTGCTTCTATGCCAAAAGTAGAACCAATGTAGATGACACGGCCATAGTTTCTCTTGCGCATGCCATCGAGCAGCATTCTTGTTAGTACTATCGGTGGGCGAAGTACCAAGTCGTGACCATATTGCCATTGCTCGTCGGTCGCTTCAGAGAAGGGATAGGTTGGTGGGTGGCCAGTACTGACTATCAAAATATCAATGTCACCCAGTCTTTCTTGGGCTTCCCTGGTGGTTTTCTCCAGATCTTCCATCTTGGTTAAGTCAGCGGCAATGCCCACTACCTTAACCCCGGTTTTGGCGGCTATTTCGGCCGAAACAAGATCAATTTTGTCAATGTATCGCGATGAAATCGCTATATCTACGCCTTCTTCGGCTAGCGAAACGGCGCATGCATGGCCTAAACCGTAACTCGCGCCCGTAATCAGGGTTTTTTTACCCTTCAGTCCTAATTCCATTAGCTTCCCTCTGACTTTTCCATTAAATCAATAATGACTTGAAGCTGAGG
>CAJXZK010000056.1 GCA_913063055.1 uncultured bacterium | reverse complement strand
GAAAAGGGCTGCGAGTCCTCGGCCACTCCAATTCTTTACTTAAAACTAAAAGCGGTACCAGACAGTGCGGCTCCTAACACCGCTACTTTTGCTATCAACATGTCGTTGGTAGAAAAGGTCAAAGTAGCACGAAACAAGCAAGAACTAATGGTGGCAGTCTGGTCAAAAGACGCTGCCGGCAGAACCCAGAGCAATATGGAAAGCGAAGTTGACTCTCAGTTGAAGGAAGTTGTAAAACACTTCAGACGCGACTTTGCCCTCGCTAATAGCGCCGATATCGGTCATGGCAAAAAGCACCCGCTCAAGAAAAATGACCCATCGGATATGAATCCAGAGCAAGAGTAGTCAAAGTCTAAAGGCCGAAGCTCTTGCAGGACAAATGCTCGACAGCCAAACATCGATACAAGCAGCAAGTCTATCTCTTGCTGCTTGTATCGATGTTGCATGCGCTTGTGCTGCTACCACAAATAGCTTGGGCCGAAAGCACAAGCAAGCCCGACCTCACCAATCAAGAAGTAATCGCCGTAACTCATTTAGCCTCCCACCGCGAAATACTGAGCCTGCATGGCATAAAAAAAATGGCTATCGGCGTCAGCCCTCTACCCCAGGCTCTCACTGACAATAGCGACAAAAGCCTCACGGCCACAAGCCTTTGCAATATACTGAGCAAGCGCGCTCAGTCTTGCCAAGTTGAGATTGATGCAAAAAAAGCTACGCACTTATTGTTACTGACCCTATCACCGCTAGCCAGGCATGACTATCAGCTG
Organism: uncultured bacterium; assembly: GCA_913063055.1. GTDB lineage: Bacteria > Cyanobacteriota > Vampirovibrionia > Obscuribacterales > Obscuribacteraceae. The sequence goes on along the minus strand of CAJXZK010000056.1, from coordinate 25,692 downwards.
GTCTTGACTGTGCGACCTCTCCAAAAATCGAGCAGGCCAATCTACACCATGAAAATGAGAGCAACCATGAGTGGACATTATCCACAGAGATTGAATGAACTAATAGAACGCGCCTCTATTATTTTCTGGCGTAATTATCAGTTAGCCAACTAATCCATAAACTAAAGACTAATTCCAGTAAGCCAGGGGCAATGAAATGAAAAAGTATGTTCTCAGCATCGATCAAGGCACCACTAGTTGTCGAGCCATCATCTTCGACAAAACAGGAAAAAGTATCGGGCTAGGGCAGAAAGAGTTCAAGCAATATTTCCCCCGCCCAAGCTGGGTAGAACACGACGCCACTGAAATACTTTCAACCCAAATAGAGTGTATTAAATTAGCCATCAGCAACAGCGGCATCGATGCCAATGAAATCGCTTGCGTCAGCATCACCAACCAGCGCGAAACCACCGTAGTCTGGGATAGAGAAACGGGTAAACCAATTCATCACGCCATTGTCTGGCAATGCCGTCGTACCCAGGAAATAGCCGATGAGCTCAAGGCCCACAAAGAAATCTTCCGCAGCAAAACAGGCCTCGTGCCAGATGCCTATTTTTCAGGCCCCAAAGTTGCCTGGATATTGGATCATGTACCAGGCGCTAGAGACCAAGCCAAGGCTGGCAAACTCTGCTTTGGCACCATTGATAGCTGGCTGATCTGGAACTTGACTGAAGAGAAAACCCATGCCACCGAAGGCAGCAATGCATCGCGCACCATGCTGTTTGATATTAATAATATGACCTGGGATGACGAGCTGCTCAAGCTCGTTAACGTGCCATCGGCAGTGCTACCACAAGTACTTCCATCTGATGCCAATTTTGGCACCACCAGAGCCGATTTGCTTGGCTTTACAGCACCGATATCGGCAGTGATGGGTGATCAGCAGGCGGCCCTCTTTGGCCAAGCCTGCCTTGAAGAAGGTATGGCCAAATGCACCTATGGCACTGGCGGATTTCTCCTCGCCAACATCGGCAGCAAGCCAAGATTTGCCGGTGGTCTGCTCACCACGGTTGGTTGGCAACAAGAAGGCAAAGACCCAATCTATGCATTTGAGGGTGCCATATTTGTCGCAGGAGCAGCCATTCAATGGCTGCGCGACGGACTAGGCATCATCGAATCAAGTAGCGATACTGAGGAAATGGCGGTCTCCCTCGACTCTAATGATGGCGTCTACTTCGTACCAGCTCTCGTGGGCTTAGGCTCACCCTGGTGGAATTCAGATGTGCGTGGCACCATTGTCGGCTTAACTCGCGGCTCTACCAGAGCCCACTTGGTTAGAGCAGCCCTTGAGGCAATGGCCTATCAGGTAGGCGACGTTGTTGAAGACATGAAAAAGAATGGTATCACCGTCAAAGAATTGCGCGTTGATGGCGGTGCTACCCAAAACAACTTTATGCTGCAATTTCAAGCCGATATCATCGGAGTGCCTGTACTACGGGCCACTCAATCAGAATCAACAGCCTGGGGTGTTGCAGCCATGGCGGCACTGAAGACGGGTTTGATCAAAACCAAGAAAGAGTTTCTCGCAGGCTGGCAAAGTGACCAGGCCCTGACGCCTTCGGCAGATCGCAAACAAGACTACGCTGGCTGGCAAGCCGCTCTCAATGGTGCTTTTGCTTGCGCTCAGAGCAATAAGAAAGAAGGTTAATTGGTTGATTGGCTGATAACCTAGCTAGCAACCTAGCTACCAACTTTAAGATGACCTAAAAGCTCTTGAACGCTATCGATAAACTCTTTTGGTGAAATTCTCCCCTTATCGAGATAGCGAGTTAAGCCAAGGCTTAGCCTTCGCCTGTCGCTTTCGGTCAGCTCCTGAGCGGAATAGACGAGCAGCGGCACGAAAGCAAATGGTCCTTTTTGCAAAGCACTAATTACTTCAAAACCATCTAATTTTGGCAGGCCCACATCAAGCACAATCAAATCAGGAACGAATGTATCAACTACATTGAGGGCTTCAAGACCATTGCTAGCTTCCATACAAGTGGCACCAATTGCCTCTAGTTGCCGAGCAATAACGGAACGGGTTGCTTGATCGTCTTCTACCAGCAAGATGCGCCGAGATGGAGCAGCAGTAATAACTTTCTCTACAGACTTGACCAACAAACTCATATCAAACGGCTTAAAGAAGCAATCAAGCACCACCGGATAGGCCAGGGAAAGTTTATCGAGAGCGACACCGGTTGTCACTATCACAGGAACGGCTTCATCAGGGAATTCTTCTTTCAAGTACCGCAAAATGTCCAGGCCATTGCCATCAGGCAAATTAAGATCAAGCAAAATCAAACCCGGCCGAGAGAGAGAGAGAATGGCGGTCGCCTCAGATATAGCACCAACACGCACTATTTGATAGCCATGCTTGAGCAGAGAAAGACGCACAAATTGCGCAATGTTGTCGTCATCTTCCACCAACAAAATTGTGGCAGCACCAAGGCTTGGTATCAGTGCTTCCTTAGCAATAGAGCCAACTATGGGCAAGTCGAACCAAAAAGTACTGCCAGTTTCTGGCGAGCTATACACGCCGATCAAACCCTTGTGTTCTTCTACAATTGCTTTAGATAGGGCCAAGCCCAATCCTGTACCTTCTTTGGGTCTAGTGTCGGATGAGTCAACTTGCTGGAAACGCTGAAATAATCGCGATTGTAGGTGAACTGGAATACCGGCTCCGTGGTCAGCAACACTAAAACGCAAATCAGAATCAGTTTGCAAATGCAAACCAACTATGACGCAGCCACCATCGCTGCTAAATTTAATGGCATTCGAGATCAAATTAGTGAGAACCTGAATGATTCTATCAATATCAACATCAACCGTGGCACTAAAGGCAATGTCTTGAATGAGCTGAATATTCTCGGCTCGGGCCAAGCCATCCATACCCGCTACTGCTCTTGCCACAAGAGTCGTAGCATCAATTTTTTCAAGCTTCAGTTCTAATTTGCCAGCCTCAATTTTCTTTATATCGAGGATGTCGTTAATCAAACGCACCAGTCTCTCCGAGCTGCTGCGCGCTACGCCAATCATCTCGTAGCATTCATCTGAACCCATATCGATGATTTTGTCATCAATCAAACTGAGAGCGCCACGAATAGAAGTAAGCGGACTGCGCAGTTCATGGGAAATAGTCGAGTAGAATTCGCTCAAGCGCTTCTCTACTTCTTTGCGCTGAGAAATATCGCGGTAAATTGCAGAGACACCAATGGCCTGCCCTTGGTCATCGAGCATAAGAGAACAAACTAAAGCCACATCAATGGCGCGACCATCTTTGCAAAGCCTTACAGTCTCGAACTCTCCTACTTTCTCTCCCGACAAAATGCGACTCAAATTGGCGGCATCTTCCTCTCTTTTGTCGTCCGGTAGAAGTGGGCTAATTGTACCCCCAATCATCTCCGCACTGGTCCAGCCAAACAGTCTCTCAGCGGCAGGATTCCAGGACGAAATTACACCCTGAATCGACTTTCCAACAATAGCATCATTAGAAGACTCAACAATCGAAGCTAGACGAGCCTGCACCAGGGCACGCTCAAGGCGAGCTTGCTCTGCCATAACTTGCTCAGTAACATCTTCTACTGTACCAACATAGGTCTCAACCCCGTCTTTAGCGGCCACCACCCGCGAGGCCTTGCTATGTACCCAACAAGGTTTCTCACTATTTATTCTAAACTGCAAGTCAAAATTGCCATCGCCACTAACGGCATCGAGCCAGGCTGTCGCTACATAGTCTAGCTGATCAGCAGGAACAGTATGACTCCAACCATCTCTTAGCGCCTCTTCATAAGTCAAACCAAAAATCTCGGCAAAGCGCATATTGATATAAATGCACTTTCCGTCTGGCGTAGTTTGAAAAATACCAAGGGGAGCAGTTTCGCAGAGTACGCGATAACGGTTTTCGCTGGCATCTAACTGCCCAGTTCGCTCAGTAACAAGCTCTTCAACCCGCAAGCGGGTTACTTCTAACTCAGCTTGTTTATTGGCATTGTTCATCATTGCACTGAGACTCTGGTAGCCAGCGCTAATCAAAAATACATCTTCAAAAAGCACCCACCAGACGTGCTCAACCGTTCGCCAGGGGCTGGCTAAAGCAACCCCGTAGATAGACTCGGGAATGTATATTCCTCTAAGGGCATGGTCAAATAGTGTCACTAATGACGCCACCGCCAGCACGCGCCAATCACGGTAGAAGGAAAGAAACGCTAGGGAACCAAAAATATGGAAGTGAGTCTCAATACGACCACCGGTGAGGTGAATAAGCATGCCCGAATAGAGCATTTGACAAACCGCCATAACAAAGCGGGTGACCGGTTCTCCAGCATGCCGGAAAGCCAAGTAGACAGGGAAAGCGGTGATAGCTGAACCAAAAACCGTGACAAAAAAAATGTGCGGATGGATAAAAGCATCGCGACCAGCCCAGGTATATGGCGAGACAACAAGAGCGACTAATATGCTTGCCAGCCATTGCATGATCATCAGCCAGCCAAACATTCTGTCGGTCTGCTGACAAACCGACAAGCGCTCCTGCTTATAAATTTTCTCTGCTAAGGGCGAGTTGGCTACTAGAGACTTTCTATCAGTCCAGTCAAAAAGCTTCACACCATTAATCTTGGTTGTATTCACGGAGTCGTCTCCAGTGAACAACCGAACACAGGCGTCTTATTGATGGCTGGTTGTCCGCTGGCTATAAATTGACGCAAGGCGTCAACTCCAGCATTAGCACCAACTTCGCCGCGGGCCGCTGTAATTCCCCCGCTAAATAGGCATTTCCCCTGGCTATCAAAAAGCATTGTTTGCCCAGAGGTCCGTGCGCCAAAGCGTTGCGACTCCAGATCGTCTTTATCAATAAACACTTGAACATTCTTCATACTAGACAAAGAGTCAAGAATGGCACCCTGGGTAAAGTCAGAAGAACAACCACGGGGCTGTGAGAGCACAGCATAGGCTGTCAGCTTAGAGGGAAATTTGCTTTGGGCAAGGAGCTCTTGAAGCTCACTGACACTAGCTTTAGAACATGGACAGCGGGGATGCAAGAAGGTAATTAGAGTTAAGCCGCGGCCTTTGGCAAGCGCACTTTGCTCAGGGAAAGGCCCGACTGGTATGGCACTTTTGGCCGGCGTCATCGAGTAAAAAACCATACAGCCATAAGCAATCAAAACCAAAACGCCCCAAGCAATAGCAACACTCTTGAGCCCATGGCCCAAGTTAGTAGATTGCTTAGTCAAGCTATGGTTGGACATTGGCTTGATTCTCCAGAAGGCCGACTAAATTACTAGGTTACTGGTCTCCTGAACTCACCAACAAATCGCTGCTCAGCTCAGCAGGCGAATCTGAACTAGCGTTGCTTGCCTCCCAGCGATCACAAATACTACGGACTTCATCAGCCAAATCTTTAGGATTAAAAGGCTTGCAAATTACACCAGCGGCACCCAAGTTTAAATATTCATCAACCTCATGAGACATTACCTTGGCGGTCATAAAAATTACCGGCAGTTTTAAATTTGGAAATTGCTCCTTAACCGTCTGAAAGGTAGTTGGACCGTCCATTTCGGGCATCATTACATCAAGAATGAGCAGATCTGGTTTGCCCTGCTTGAGAAGGGCTAAAAGTTCACGACCAGAAGCAGCCAATTCTACTTGCCATGGACCTAGCTTCTTTAGGCTTATTTCAGCAATTCGTCTGATATTTGGGTCATCATCGACCAAAAATATTTTCTCAATCTTCAAACAATCATCCTCAGGCCATACAGCTTTATGCCACGTTGCACAGCATACAAGCGCTAAAGTTAGCCCATTGCCAACCCCAAATCAATTAGTGGCATCGGCCAGCGCTCGAGGTAAACCTTCATGCTCAACAACAGCAAATGGTTCCACTCTAACGATATCAAATTTGGCCCCCTCGCTCGCCATATTGCTGTCAAGCTTTGCCAATGTGCGAGCGCCGGCTTCTTCATGGCCAATCTGGAGGAAATTGACGGTGATTTCGCCAGGCGAGCTAATCATCTGAGAAGCACGAGAAATTGCTGCAATCAAGGCCCCTTTATCGCTAGGGTCACCGTCGGTAACCACCTGCACAAGCAGTTTGCGGGTATTAGGATTACTGGCCCGACGGGCAAAGTAATCATCAAAAACAGCCTCCATTACTTTGCCAGTATAGGTTCCGCCCGATGGACTATTTTCGCCAAAAATGCGAGTGACATAACCTAGATCGACATTTCTGTAAATATCATAGTCGGAAGAATAGAGGGCAACAGTAATGCCGCTTTTGAACACAGAGCCGATTTGAGCGGTGAGTGACATCATTTGATCCCGGCACCAATCCCAGCGGCTCATACCACCAGGGCAGTCATGCTCATCCATCGAGCCAGATTTATCAAGAACTATAACCACATCATATTTAGAGAGCACGGCAAGTTCGCTGCTGGTGAGCGGCCGAGCGAACTTGCTGACAAAAGCCGGTTTACCTAATGAATTCTTCAATAACGCACTAGAGGAAGCCGCAGCCGATGCACTGAACTGGCCAGAACTAGAACTAGAACTGTAGTTATTTCTGCTAGAACCGGCATTGATCGCATTAACGACTTGAGCGCCTAAGCGTAGGGCCTGCCCTATATCAATCTTGCTAAATACGCCTGAAGATGCCTGACTAGATGCTTGACTAGAAGCCTGACTAGAAGACTGACTAGATACTTGATTGGAGCTGCCAACACTAGAGGAACTTGGAGCAGAGATAGCTGGAACAGCTTGTTGCGGTTGGCGCACTTGCGAAAATGCAGCTTGCTCATCGGCAGAAAACAAAGATCCAGAACTACTAGAGCTCGGAGCCACACTAGGACCCGGAATACCAACAATTGGCGGGGACGGCCGCAGCAAGCGAGAAGCACCACCAATAGTACTATTATTGATCACTGATCCGTTGAGAACGGAACCATTAAAACTAGAAGAAGAAGAAGAAGAAGAAGAAGAACTGCGCTGCAAGCGGGAAGGGGCAAGAGGAGGCGCCCCCTGGGCCGAGACATCAGGAACACTACCAACTGCTGCAGCGCTGAGAAATGCGATAGATAATAATGCTTTGATTTTCATAACTAGTTATCTACCGAATTATCATAAGACCTGATGACGCTCGATAAAGTCACGATGTTCCCCTATTTTAAGGTCACGGGCTTAGCCTCGACCTTAATTCGAAAGAGGACATAGGGTTTTTGCCTTTTATCAACGCCATCATGAAAGCGCGCCTGGCGATGCAACTGATTGACTATAAAATACAAATAGCCGTCTTGGGCAAGACAGAGAGTATCAGGCCACAAGACCCTGGGGTCGCAGACCAAAGTCTCATCCTTGCCACTGAGCGAAATACGATGAATAGCGTTGTGTTCATAATCTCCGGCGTAGATGCGATCAAGGCTATCGCTTTCAAGGCCATCCGAAGCACCTTTGGTAATGACATCGCAAACAGTTTTTGCCACATCATCTTCGCTGACATTGCGGTCACAAAGAGCGTCAACACTGACGCTATACAGCTTGCGACTGGACAGCGGGCAATAGAACAAGCGCTTACCGTCAGCACCAATGGCAATACCATCACTACCAACATGCAGATCAGGCAGCGGTTCGCCTTCCACCATGGGGAGAAAGCCACTGACAGGTCGCACAGACACATGGTCACCTAGCCGGCGCCAGCTCTCAGCGCTGGCTAAATCGACCACAATTATGCCCGGGTGAGTACTTGAAGAATCAGTGATAAAGGCCATTCCGGCTTTGCCGCGACTGAGGTCAAAACGCACGTCATTCAAATACGATCCCGAAAAAGCCGTGCTCACCGGCATATAAATAATCTGTACCACTTTATTGCTAGCAAGATCAACGCAAACTAGCTTGGCCGACTCCCTAACCACAGGCTCAAACTTCGGGCTACCAGTGTCTAGCAGCCACAAACGGTCTTTGCCGTCCATCACCACAGATTGAACCGACAGCAAATGATCTCTGACGCTGCTGAGGTTGCAGCGATTAATCTCGGCATTGGGGTAGGCCACGGCCTTTCCGTCTACCAATTCAGCCACAGTAAAGGGAACATCGTCGCCCCAGCGAGGGAAATTGACAAATATGCGCCCCTGGGCGGAAACTGCCACTCCAGTTGGCATTGGGCCATCAAAAAAGGCTACCGGCTCTAACTTACCAATAAATCTTTGCGAGGGAATTACCCGCTGTGCCGCTTCGCTAGAAAGTGGACAGAGCAAATTCGTAAGCAGAGCAAGAACTACAGACAGAACCATAGAGGCTGCCCCGAACACTGACAACGCTCCAGTTCTTGCCCCTAGCCGAATCACTTGCCTTTGACGAGACATAAATTTCACCCACTACATTTAAGACCTTATTGCCTGAGGATCATATAGAATCTACGTTCAAAAGCACAGCCAGCTAATCCAGTTAGACAGGATCTGACAATTAGCCATGCAAGCACCTATAATTTGCTTGACTTTTATAGACGACCGGTCTATTCTTTGCTTCCCAATGTTTCAGAGGAGAAATTTATGTCGAACGGCGCCAGCACTAAAGAAGAAGCAAAAGAAAGTTCAAAAGAGCTGCAAGACAATACGGCCTCTAATCTTTTCAGCCCCTTCACCTTGCGCAGCGTCACTTTGCGCAATCGCATCGGCGTCTCACCAATGTGCCAATACGCCAGTGTTGACGGCTTTGCCAATGATTGGCACCTGGTGCACTTGGGTTCACGAGCAATTGGCGGCGCTGGCCTGGTTATTCTTGAAGCCAGCGGTGTTGAAGCGCGTGGCCGCATTTCTCCTGACGACCTCGGCCTCTATAAAGACGAGCATATCGACATGCTCAAGAAAATAACCGGCTTTATCGAACAGTATGGAGCCGTGCCAGGCATCCAAATCGCTCACGCCGGACGCAAGGCATCCACGAAAAATCCCTGGAAAGTCGGCAATCGCCACGAGAAGCAAGAAATTACCGAGGCTGATGGTGGTTGGCAGCCCGTCGCCCCTTCCGCCGTGCCTTTCACTCCCGGTGCTCGCGCCCCACACGAATTAACAACTGCTGAAATAAAAGAAATTCAGTTGGCCTTTCAAAGCGCAGCTAGCCGCGCCGTCAAAGCCGGTTTTAAATGGCTAGAAATTCACGGCGCCCACGGCTATTTGCTCAACAGTTTCTATTCACCCCTGGCTAATTTCCGCACCGATGAATATGGTGGCAGTTTCGAAAATCGCACCCGCATGATCATTGAAACCACCAAACTGGTGCGCCAGGTCTGGCCTGAGCACCTGCCTTTAGCAGTGCGGCTATCAGCCTCTGACTGGGTTGAAGGCGGTTGGACAGTTGATGATTCTGTGGCCCTGGCTAAAATTTTAAAAGAGCTTGGTGTTGATTTAATCGATTGCAGCAGTGCCTATGTGCGCCCAGGAGATCGCTACTCTTATGGTCCAGGCTGGCAAGTTCCTTTAGCTGAGAAAGTACGCGCCGAAGCAAAAATAGCAACGGCAGCTGTCGGGATGATCACCGAAGCGAAGCAAGCCAACGAAATAATTAGCAGTGGCCACGCCGACATTGTTCTTTTGGCACGGGAGTTAATGCGTGACCCTTATTGGCCATACCACGCAGCCCAGGCTCTTGAAGAAGAACTTGGCCTCAAGGCAAAATCAGTTCTGCCTGCCAACTACTCATACGCAATCTAAACTAAAGGGTGAGAATCAAGTGTCGAATATTGCCACAACAAATTTCAAAGCGTTCCAACTTAACAGCTTCAAAATAGAAGACATTGTTGCTAGCGAAAAAACAATCAAACGCCCCCACGGTACGCAAGTATTGGTGCGGATTAAGGCCGCCTCCCTCAACTATCGTGACATTCTAGTATCGAAAGGCTATTACAGCAAAGCCTTGCCACTACCTGTAGTGCCACTTTCTGATGGCGCTGGCGAAGTAGTAGAAATCGGTGGCTCGGTCACTCGCGTCAAAGTGGGCGACAGGGTATCACCAAATTTCATGACCGATTGGATTAGTGGAGAAGTCGACAGTGCCATAGCGAAAACCGCTCTGGGCGGCTTTGTCGATGGCATGCTGCAAGAATATCGCTTGCTTGATCAAGACTGCCTCACCCAGGTACCAGACCATCTCAGCTACGAAGAAGCCGCCACCTTACCTTGCGCCGCCGTAACAGCCTGGCATGGCCTGGTTGAAAACGGTAAAGTCAAAGCCGGAGAAACTGTTCTGGTTATGGGCACCGGCGGCGTTTCTATCTTTGCCCTGCAATTTGCCCGCCTGGCTGGCGCCACAGTGATTGCTACTTCTAGTTCGGAACAAAAGCTTGCCCGCTTAAAAGAAATGGGAGCAGCTCATACCATCAACTACAAGAGCAACGAAAAATGGGATGAAGCTGTCCTCGACTATACCAATGGCCGCGGGGTCGATCATGTCATTGAAATTGGTGGGGCCGGTACTCTTGACCGCTCACTCAATGCGGTTCGAATGGGTGGTCATGTCAGCTTAATTGGTGTCCTTGCAGCCGGGCAGGTCAATCCTGTTCCAGTCTTGATGAAGTCTATTCGGCTACATGGTGTATTTGTCGGTTCACGCAGTATGTTTGACGACATGAACCGAGCAATCACAGCTCACAAGCTTAAACCCGTCATCGATAAAGTATTCAGTGCTGACGAAATCGTACCGGCTCTGCAATATATGGAAAGTGGCAAGCACTTTGGCAAAATAGTCATCAGTATCTAGAATTTAGAATTTAAAATTTCGAATTTATAAGAGGTCTTAGTAAGACATAACCCGGCCGTTGACGTTCTTGCTTGCGCTAGATGAAGGGCTGCTGCCATAAGATGGCATTACTTTGCCATAGGTATTGCCGTAGCTGCTGCCGCTGTAAGAATAGACGGCTGTTTGTGGGTGAGCCTGGGCAACTATGGCAGGGCGAATACGGCCGCTTAGGTCAGAGTTGGCAGTGTGAATGTCACCCCAAATGTTCTTATTAGCACGAGGAGGCAAGACTTTAGGCTTGCAATCGCTGGCTGTACGGGGCATAACGCTGTAGCCAGTGCCAGCACGGTTAATTACTTTGTAAGCAGCCTTGTTGCGGTCAATTTCGGTCCAGTAGTAATGCTTGAGGTTGTTCTCTTTTTCTACTAAAGGTTGCTCCCAACCAGAGCGACTGCGGTGCTCTTGGACCACAGCTGGTGCCCCTTCCGCTTGCTGCACTTCCTCAATCATTTGGGCCTGGGCAGGGCTAATAAAGGCAAAGCCCAAGGCTAGGAGAGTAGCGAAAATGATGGAAGATACAATTCTATTGAGCATTGCAGTGACCTCTCTGACAAGGTTAAGAAAATGGTTTTAGACCGGAAATAATTGGTAAGGGGGAAGCATTCCTTGCTTCCTCTCTATTAATAGCGACAATTTGTTATCGAGTTGTAAACGGAAGCGCTAATTTTCAAATCAGAGTTAAAAATCACCCTTGAAACAATGCCAGAAACCCCCAATACTTAAGCTCGGCAATCCTTTTCTATAAAGGTACACATCTATGTCAGGGCTTCCTATTGTTCTTGTCGTCTGCCTCGGTTCCGCTATCCTGGCTATGGCGAGCTTTACCCTAACGCGCAAGCTCCTCAAGCCCATCGATATTAGCGAGCATCAGACCTTCTTAGATGCCATGTTCAATATAGTTGGCACCCTTGTGTCTCTGATACTTGGCCTGCTCGTAGCCGCCGCCCTCGATCAATATCAAAACCTGGAAAGGGCCGTGGACAATGAAGCCGCCAGCGTCTCCGAAATTTATCGTTTTTCGCGAGGCTTGCAAGAGCCTTCCCGCAGCCAGATACAGGGCTTATGCGAACGCTATTGCCAGTTGGTAATTTCAGATGAATGGCCCGCCCTAGCTCAAGGCAAAGTAAGCCAGGCCGTATTTGAGACTTTCTGCCTACTGAGTGACGAAGTGGTCTTGATTCACCCTAGCCATGACGGCGAAGCCAATCTCCAGGCCAGCATGCTGGAAAGTCTTGATATTGTTGGTGCTGGCCGGCGCGAGCGCTTGCTCACCTTAAACAACACCAGAGAACACTTGCTGGGCCCCATTCTTCTGGCCGGAGCGGTAATTGTGCTGGCCTTTGCCTTCTTCTATGTCAAAAGAAACTCACTCTTCCACTCTGTGGTAATTGCTTTTGTCGCCATTGCCCTAGGGGGCAATATGGCCTTAATTTACGTACTCAGTAAACCATTTGATGGCGATTGGAAAATTCAGCCCCGGGCCTTTGCCCTGAATCTAAAGGCCAGACAAATGTTGCGCGAGTCGACTCTGCTCGACCCCGCCCAGGCCAAATCCATTCCCCTTAAGCCTGCGACCAAGTTACCCCAGCCGATTCAGCCCTAAAGTGCTATTGCGAGCAAAAGGGTTGTTCTACTGATCTAAAATGTAGCCGCTGCCGTGGATAGTTCTAATCAATACCGGCAAGCCTTCGCGGTCAATTTTCTTGCGCAACTTATTTATATGCACCCGCACTGTATCGTTAGCGGTGTCTTTCTCATTCGACCAGACTTTATCGAGTATCTCATCTGAACTAAAGACCCGATTGGGATGGCGCATAAAGAACTCAAGCAAAGCGAACTCTTGGGGCAATAGTTTAATTTCATTGCCCTCAATTAGAACTTTGCGAGAGGCTGTATCAATGGTCAAATGCTTGGCCACCAGCTGCTCAGAAACAATCTGTGCGGGCCGGCGCATTAAAGCCTTGATGCGCACATTCAGCTCTTTAGGGTGGAAAGGTTTGGTCAAATAGTCATCAACGCCCGCATCAAAGCCAGCGGTTTTATCATTGATATTGCCTTTGCCGGTGAGCATGATAATTGGCAGCATGCCGCCGCCCAGGCGGTAGCGCCGACAGACCTCAAAGCCGTCAATGTCAGGCATGCCAACATCGAGAATAACCAGGTCATACTGATAAAGCTTGAGGCGCGACAGGGCGTCTTCGCCGCAGTTGGCACATTCAACGATGTTACCTTCAGTGGCCAGCCACTCAGATAGGATAGAAGTCAATTCTTCGTCATCGTCTACAAGTAAGAGCTTGGCCATGGCTGTAGCTTAACACCATTCATATTTTTGGCAAAGTACATCAAAAAAAAGAGGGCCGACTTTGCAGCCGGCCCATACTTTTCAAGATGTTGCTAGTTAATCCCAGCTGAGCGCACCACCAGTTTGGTAGTCGATAACCCGAGTCTCAAAGAAATTCTTCTCTTTCTTCAAGTCAATCATCTCGCTCATCCATGGGAATGGATTCTTAGCACCGACATATTGCTCAGGCAAACCAATTTGCTTGAGGCGACGGTTCGCAACGTAGCGTAGATACTCAGAGAACATCTGCGCATTGAGGCCAAGCACGCCGCGTGGCATTGTATCCACAGCGTAAGCGTACTCTAGCTCGACACCCTCTTTGACTAGATCGATGATTTCTTGTTGGAATTCAGGGGTCCAGAGGTGTGGGCTTTCGAGCTTGATCGAATTGATCATATCAACGCCAAAGTTGAGGTGCATTGATTCGTCGCGCATGATGTACTGGAATTGCTCAGAAGCACCAGTCATTTTGTTCTGGCGGCCGAAGCTCAGCATTTGTACGAAACCAACATAGAAGAACAAGCCTTCCATAATTACGTAGTAGCCAATCAAGTTACGCAAGAAGCGGCGATCGGTTTCAACAGTACCAGTCTTGAAGTTGGGGTCAGCCAACTCTTGAGTGAACTGCAACTGGAAGACGTCTTTGGCGTAGATTGATGGAATCTCGCGGTACATGTTGAAGATTTCGCCTTCATCAAGGGCAAGACTTTCCACTACATACTGATAGGCATGAGTGTGAACAGCTTCTTCAAAAGCCTGACGCAATAGATACTGACGGCACTCAGGGTTAGTGATATGGCGGTAAATTGCCAGCACTAAATTGTTTGCTACCAGTGAATCAGCAGTAGAGAAGAAACCCAGGTTGCGTTTGATAATGGTGCGTTCATCAGCACTAAGACCATTAGGATCTTTCCAGAGAGCAATATCACGGCTCATGCTGATTTCTTGCGGCATCCAGTGATTGGCGCAACCATCCAAATATTTCTGCCAGGCCCATTCGTACTTAAATGGCACAAGCTGATTGAGGTCGGCGCGGCAATTGATGATGCGCTTTTCGTCAACGGTAATGCGCTTGTCAGTGATTTCAATTTGCTCAAAACCGGTGGCACCAGCGCCAACTGCGACAGCAGGAGAAGCGGCTGGCACAACCGAAACGCTGGATACCATTTGAGGTACTGGTGTAGTTACTGGTTGAGCGACACTAGCAGCAGCCACTGGGTTCGGTGCAAAATTCAAAGTGGCAGTCTCGCCCCCGGATTCCAAAGTTGAAGCTGAGGTAGAAGCTGTATTTGAAACTGGAACGTCATCAAAACTAAGCATTTTTTGTTTCCTTTTCTAAGGCTAAAAATATAGGTAGAACGATTGCGAAAGTCTTCTTTCTAGGTTGTTGGATAGAAACGACAGAAAACTATTGGCAGGCTTCACATTCGGGATCGATAATCGAACAAACTTTTGGCACTGGAGCGGAAGCCGTTCCTTTTACTTGAACTGATTTGGCACCAGAGCTGGTGACTGCATTAAGAACACCAATTTGAGTTGTGGATTTTTCTGGAGCAGTGGCAGCGGCCGTTCTTAAATAATAGGTGGTTTTTAGACCTTTGGTCCAAGCCATTTTATAGATTTCGTCCATTTTCTTACCGCTTGGCTCAGCCATGTAGAGATTCAAGCTTTGAGCTTGGTCAATCCATTTTTGGCGGCGGGAAGCTGCTTCAATCAGCCAACGAGTATCAACTTCAAAAGCAGTGGCATAAAGTTCTTTGATATGGTCAGGAATACGGTCGATTGGCTGTAGAGTGCCATCGAAGTACTTAAGGTCATGCACCATAACTTCATCCCAGAGGCCCAACTCTTTGAGATCATCAACCAGGTAAGTATTTACCACGGTGAATTCGCCAGAGAGATTCGACTTAACGTAGAGATTCTGGAAAGTTGGTTCGATCGACTGACTGACGCCAACAATGTTAGATATGGTGGCAGTAGGAGCAATGGCCAAGCAATTGCTGTTGCGCATACCGTATTTAGCAACACTCTCACGAACGAATGTCCAATCCAGTCTGCCACCACGCTCGAGATCTAGAATCTGACCACCAGCTGCTACGCGAGCTTCATCAACAAGAGCGAGAGAATCTTGGGGGAAGATGCCCTTGTCCCAGAGAGAGCCTTTGTATGAATGGTAGGTGCCACGCTCGCGGGCTAATTCGCTAGAAGCAAAGATTGCATTCATGCTCACAGCTTCTTGGCAGTAATCAGCAAAGTCGACAGCTTGCTGACTGGCATAAGGAATGCGCAGCTTCAATAGAGCATCTTGGAAGCCCATTACGCCTAGACCAACTGGGCGGTGACGGACGTTAGATTGTCTTGCTTTAGGCACGCTGTAATAGTTGATATCAACTACGTTATCAAGCATGCGCATAGCAGTCTTACAAGTCTTGCTCAACTTCTCTAAGTTGAGGGCACCATCAACGATGTGAGCCACCAAATTGATTGAACCAAGATTGCAAACGGCTGTTTCAGTCTCAGAAGTATTGAGAGTGATTTCAGTACAGAGGTTAGAGCTATGCACAACGCCAACGTGTTGCTGCGGGCTTCTCAAGTTGCATGGATCTTTGAAAGTCATCCAAGGATGGCCAGTTTCGAAGAGCATGGTCAGCATCTTTCTCCAGAGAGAAACAGCTGGGATGCGCTTGAAGAGTTTGATTTGTCCGTTGTCAGCCATTTGCTCATAACGCTCGTAAGCGTTCTTGAATGGAATACCGAACAAGTTGTGCAAGTCAGGAGTTTCTTCAGGGCTGAATAGTGTCCATTGACCATTCTCCAAAACCCGTTGCATGAACAAGTCAGGAATCCAGTTAGCACTATTCATGTCATGGGTGCGGCGGCGATCGTCGCCAGTATTCTTGCGCAACTCCAAGAACTCTTCGATATCCATGTGCCAAGTTTCTAGGTAGCAGCAAACTGCACCTTTGCGCTTACCGCCCTGGTTAACAGCAACAGCAGTGTCATTGACTACTTTGAGGAAAGGCACTACGCCTTGGCTCTTACCGTTAGTTCCAGCAATATGTGAACCAAGAGCGCGCACTGGTGTCCAGTCGTTGCCCAGGCCACCGCTGAACTTAGAAAGCAAAGCGTTTTCTTTCATGGCATCGTAAATAGAGCCAAGATCGTCAGAAACAGTGGTGAGGAAGCAAGAAGAAAGTTGGGGGCGATGAGTACCGGAATTGAAAAGTGTTGGTGTGGAAGAAACGAAGTCGAAGCTAGAAAGCAAGTTATAGAATTCGATTGCCTTGTTCTCGCGCTCAATTTCGTTTAGAGCCAAGCCCATAGCGACTCGCATCCAGAAAGCTTGTGGCATTTCGAAACGCTGACCATCAGTATGGAGCAAGTAACGATCATAGAGAGTTTGCAAACCAAGATATTGGAATTTGAAATCGCGATCGCCATCAAGAGCAGCACCGATTTTTTCTAAATCAAATGTTGCCAAACGAGGATCAAGCAAACCAGCATGGATGCCTTTAGCAACATAATCGCTAAAGTAAGTGGCATAGCGCTCTTTCATAGCACTCTGACTGAGAGCTTCACCAAGAATTTCTAGGCGCATTTGGTGCAAGAGCAAGTGCGAAGTGACATAGCTATAGGCTGGGTCAGTTTCGATTAGTGCACGGGAACTCATGATCGCCGAGCGAATTACTTCGCCTTCTGGCACGCCTTCGTAGAGGCTCTCAAGAGTAGCTTCAATAATTTTGCGATAGTCAACAACATCGCCATGAGCAACACAAGCTTCTTTGACAATGACATCAAGAGCGAGATCAGAGAAAGCGACAGTGCTGCCATCTAGGCGAGTAACTGTTGGCCCTTTGCTATCAGCTTGTACTGTGGCTGGCAAAGCAGCTTCGCGCTCAGCACGCTCTTTCGAACGAGCTTCACGATAGAGAACATAGCCACGAGCAACTTCTTGCTCACCAGCTCTCATCAAGGCCAATTCAACTTGGTCTTGCACGTGCTCAATATGTAGAACTCCGCCTTCAGGCAGACGACGCATCAAAGTTTCAGTAACCTGACCTGTCAATTTGTTGACCAGGTCTCTTACTTTCGAACTGTCGGAACCATGGGTACCTTCAACAGCGAGAAAAGCCTTGGTGAGCGCAACTGCAATTTTTGAAGGATTGAACTCAACCACATTGCCGTTACGTCTTAGCACTTTGTAGAGCACAAATTGGCTGACGAGAGTTTCGCTCAAACCAAAGTTGGCACCAGTGCTAGCTGAGGGCTCAGCATGTGTGGGGGCAGCTGAAAGGACTTGGCTCATTCTTCTTGTTCTCCTGGTGATGACCTTAGTTAGCTTATTGTTGCGTTCCGAAAATAAGACCCTCTTAGTGGTTTTTCAAACCAAGAGGGTCGGCAATGCAAAGCAGCTATTTGCTTGCAAGACGTACCCTCTTACTCCACGAAGATGGTGTCCGAAGTGCCCTGGTGGGTAGCCTGACTCAGGATTTTCATCCAATTACAGTTGCGGGACAGCGATGGAATTTCACCATTCTTCCCCCACCAGATCAGTTTTACTGGTCTTCACGTCAGTCAGTTAAACCAATACAAAACAAAAGCTGGGCGACGAGAAATCGCCCCTCTCAGGTCAGCAAGTTACCTTGTTGTGCCTAGGGACTATTAGATTTGTATTTGTTCAACCGACTTAAGAGGAGCCTCGAACTGATCCCTGTTTTTTCAGGGCACTCAGTTAAATTTTGCGATAAATCTCCTGTAGTCGATTCGCATTGACAGCAAGGTAACACTTGCAAAAGATCAATACAAGCCTACCCCAAAACGATTCTTGAAACGGCTGAAATCGGTGTACCCATAACGCTTGGAGCATTTGCAACAAAGTATGACCAGTTTTCTACATCCACCACTTGTGACACCACCGCGTATATGCTTTTGCGCATAGCAAATATGCACTAGTAGTGCGACGTGATTCACAATACCCAATTAAATTTGCACGGAGCAGATAACTCTTCGATAATTTCCGATAAATCGGACGTTTTCTGGGTATTCTCTCATCTAAATTGGATGCCGATTCACGCAAGATTCACAGCAAATATAGAGTCGCGATCAAGCGCATATAGACTTGATTAAGCCCATCTCAAAGTGGCCCGCCATGAGCCTTTGCGAGATCAACTATTGAAGGTAGAATACTGCCGCTCTTACCCGAGAGAAAAACATCAACGTAATCAGATAAAGGTGTGCGCTCTATATTGATCTCAACTAATTTGGCACCATTGCCCTGGGCAACATAGGGCAGCGAGATAGCTGGTTGAACCAAAGCAGAAGTGCCAATCACGATAAAGAGATGGCATTGTCTTGCTGCTTGCATAGAGGCTTCTAAGGTAGCTGGATCTAACTGCTCACCAAACCAGACAACATTGGGGCGCAACCTGGAGGAGCAACCAGAGCTAGAAGCAGAGCCAGAATCGGCATTGCAGATCGGCGGTTCACTCAGTTTGTAGGGCACTTCTGAAGCCTGATGCCCATGGTCAAAGCAACGAAAGGTAGTGATATTGCCGTGCAGTTCTAAAATGTTTTGAGAACCGGCCCGGTGATGCAGACGATCAACGTTTTGGGTAATCAAAGTGAATGGTCGTGGGGCAATTAGTTTTTCAATCTGAGCCAGGGCCAGGTGCCCGGCATTGGGCTCAACACCTTCTACAAGACGGCGACGCCAGTCATACCACTGCCAGACCAGCTCAGGGTGCTTACGAAAGCCTTGGGGGCTTGCCAATTCGGTCGGGTCATACTTTTCCCAGAGCGGCGTAGGCTCGTCTTTTTCAGCAGCTGAGCGGGCCGCTTCGGCTCCGCGACGAAAAGTCGGCACGCCACTTTCGGCTGAAATGCCTGCACCGGTCAAAACGGTTATGTTGCGGCAATTAGTTATCCAATCAGCGACTATTTGAAGACTGGCGCTCGACTGCATGATTTTTTTGCCTATTGAATTGGAAGCAGAAGTTTTTATACCGCAAATTTTGAAGGGCCGGAGCAAATGGGTGGGCACAAACTATATATGGTAAATGCCTCCTCATGCAGCCTATACGCGATACAAGCAAGAGAAAGCCCATGGGCTGTGATTTTTCGCCGCGGTCCATCACGCTTTGTGCAGTTGATTCGCTGGCATACTGAAACTGACGAATTTCATCATGGCCAGTGGTTCAAGGGCCGAATCTACGAGCGTGAAGCTGATCTTTCACCATCTGGCGACAAAGTCATTTATCTGTCCGCGAACTACAGACAAAAACACCCACATTATGGATCGTATATTGTTATTAGCAGGCCACCATATTTGACAGCTTTGGCAATTTTTCAAACTTGCGGAACGTATGACGGTTGCGGTTTCTTCCAAACAGAAGATCTCGTAAGAATTCCTGGCGGGCCTTGGTTTCTAACCCAAAATCCGTTTAAGAAGGAGCCTCCATCAAATCTCGACTTTTCGCAACTACCCAAAGGTGTATTTTTTGGCGAGCGCAACGCTCTTCATATGGCTGGTTGGGTACCAGTGAAAGAGCACGGCGACGGAACTAAGCCTGTTCACTATTTCAGCCTTCCAGCGATTTCAATGAAGCCCTCTCCTGCACATTCCAACATGCAACTTCTTAAGGAGACTATCGATCCGGCTGTTTCTTATGAAAAACATCAACGATATTACCTTCACGACATTCAATCAGGCTTTGAACTAGACCTCGGGATTCTTGACTGGTGCGACTTTGACAAGGCCGGAAATTTACTATTTTCAAAAGAAGGCTGCCTCTACAGGCTGAAGCAAGATGACGCCCCAGCAGTTGCATTTGACATCGCCCAAGCCAAACTACTTTACGACTTCCGCCCATCGCAGTTCACAGAGCTAGAGGCTCCTTCTTGGGCTATGGAGTGGGATTAACAATCACTATTAATAGATCAGAAGCAAACAGGGATACCCCATGATTTCCTGCTAAATTCCCCCTATATCTAACCAGATTGAATATTTTGCATTTGGAGGACCTATTAATGGCATCTGTAGAAGTAAAGGCCCGCGCCGACCAAGGATATCGCCAAGAAATCACATCTAGCGCTCACTCGTTCGCTTCGGATGCGACTAAAGAGTTTGGCGGCGGCGATTCTGCACCAAACCCACACGAACTTCTTTTAGGCTCACTTGGCGCCTGTACTGCAATCACAATGCAAATGTATGCCAAGCGCAAAGGCTGGGATTTGACAGCAGTAAATGTCAAATGCGAAGAAAAGCAAGTTGAGAACGAAGGCAAAAAATCTAGCTTGATTACTCGCCACATCGACATCGAAGGCAACCTAACTGCCGAGCAAATTGACGGCCTCAGAGTAATTGCTGACAAGTGCCCCATCCACAAATTGTTGGAAGGACCAAAGCAAATCCAAACTGAAATCGCTCACAAATAGTTGAGCGCTTAGACGGAAGAAATAGATGGAAGGCTCAGAGATTCTTTCATTAGAGGTAATCGAAGCCTCGCTCTCGACCAAAATAATTGGCCGGGCGCAGCATTTAGATGCAAACTTATCCAAGAACGAACTCTGGGACGAAATCGATTCAACCAACACTAGAGCGGCCGCGCTTGCTGCCCAAGGTTGTGCTGAAGGGGTAATGGTAATTGCCCGCCAGCAAACAGCAGGGCGCGGTCGCCTCGGCAGAGCGTGGATTTCTCCACCGGATGCGGGTATTTCTTTTTCAGTTGTACTGCGCCCGAATATCGAACTATCGCGTTTGCCTTTAATTACGCTCGCCACAGGCGTAGCTGTAGCACAGGCTATCGAGGCAAGCGTCGGCGTGCGCCCCGGTCTGAAATGGGTCAACGATCTCACCTTGTCTGGTCGCAAACTTGGTGGCATCCTCGCAGAGATGCCTGGTCAAGCTTTAATTATCGGGATTGGCATCAATGTCAGACTAAAAGCCGATGAGCTGCCAGAGGAATTGAAAGACAAAGTTGAATGGCTAGAACGCGCTGTTGGCGGCCCAGTTGACCCTAATCTAGTGGTTATGGAATTGGCCCACAAACTAGAGGCACAATACGAATTACTAAAGGCCGGCAAGACTGAAGAAATACTAGGACTCTGGCGAGCTTATTCAGTTACCATCGGTCAAATGATTGAAGCACGTAGTGCTAATCAAGTAATAACAGGCAAAGCAATTGATATCGCCGATAGTGGCGCCCTGATTGTTGAAGCAGAAGACGGTACTCGCACCGAATTAGTAGCTGGCGAAATCTCGATACGACTGCAAGACGGCAGCTACTGCTAATTGACAGAAAAACGTTACTCGGTTAGTAGTGAATCACTGAATAGACATCAATTTCTTGCTCTTCTAGCAACTTCTTGCGGCCCTCGAGAAAATCGAGTTCCACCACGAAACCAGCGCCAACAACGTTGGCACCAAGTTTCTTCAAAAGATGCTTAGCAGCAAGGGCTGTGCCACCAGTAGCTAACAAGTCATCAACGATGATTACTCTATCGTCTGGACCGACAGCATCTTTGTGAATCTCTATTGAGTCTTCACCATATTCTAGGGCGTAAGAAATTTTCTCTGTTTGCCATGGCAATTTGCCTGGCTTACGAATTGGCACAAAGCCAACTTCTAAATGGTGAGCAATGGCTGGTGCCAGAATAAAACCACGAGCCTCGATGCCGACAATAATAGTGGGCTTGAGAGCGGCACAGTGGAAAGTCAATGCATTGAGCACCAACTTAAAAGCAATTGGGTCTTTCATCAAAGTGGTGAGATCTTTGAAGACGATTCCCGCCTTAGGAAAATCAGGCACATCGCGAATAGTGCTCTTCAACCAATCTTGTTGTGCCACAGGCAGCGGCAAGCCGATCACACTGTGCGTTTTTTCACTGGCGGTCATGTGAATATGGTCCTCAAACTCTGAAAGAAACTAGCTACTTAATACGGCGGCTCAGTGGCAACCGTCACTGCACGAATCGCCGGAGAAACAACTTCTTCAGATGCTTCAGGCTGTCCTGGCAGACCCAACTGATTGGGGATCAGTGCTAATTGTAGCTCTTTAATTGAGCATTCCTTACACCAGAGTCTGAATTTCCTTACCTGGTCTAGGGTTTGAGCCAGTTGCTTGTACTCAGGGGTGTCCTCAACACGAGAGGCTGGCTCACCAAGCAAGTCAAGATATATCATGCCATTTTCAGAGAACCAATCGACCCAGTGCACTTTCTTGAAAGCGGTCAGGGCTAGGGCCACTGACATCTTACTGGCACCCATGACATTGGTCAGCTTGTCACCTTCCACCTGGCCATCTTTCTGATTGATGGTGTAACGCACAAGGCCAAGCAAGCGCTTGAGAAAGCTCGACGGCTCTTCTAATTCATCATCTTCGCAACCAACCAAGTAGATATTGCTGGCTCCACTATCGCGCAACAGCTCTTGGAAAGCCTTAAGCGATGGCGGGTACTGCCAGATCAAAAGATGGTCTGTCTTTTTAGCAGCCACTTCCTGTCTATCAAGCAAACTGACTCCAGAAAGCTTGGGGCAAGATTCGCCAAAGACCGAAAGCTCTTTGCCTAGCTTAGCCTGGGCTTTCTTCACCACTTCAGGATTAGCATTGAAAGAACGCAAGTCTTTGAAAGTAAACTTGAAGGCTGTTGGCATTTGTGTACCAGGATGACTAGAGGCCACACTAGCGGCTGGCTCAGCACTGTATTCGCTGCCAACAGTGCGAGTTGAAGTTGCCTTGGGCTTATCATGAACAGCTTGCTTGCCCATGGTAGCTTGCAGCTTTGCTTCATCTTCCGCTTCTTGGGCACGAGCTGCATCACCAGCTTTGCGCCAATCACAAAGAATTAGCTGCAAGCGCTCGCGGCCATTGAAATTATTGATATCAGGATTGAATGCTACGTCAATTTCATCGCCTTCAGCAGGAACTCTCCCGCGAGTGCTCCACATAACTGACTCAAACTCTTTGCCCGAGCCATAGTCTTTGAACATGATGCGGCTGTGCTTTGCTTCTTTACCCAAAGGTCGGGTGGAAGTCACTACCATTTTGCTCATAGACAAAACCGGTTTGCGATTTGACATACCAAATGGTGCCATGGCATTGAGTTCGCGCACCAAATCTAGTGACAGAATTTCAGGCTCAACTACGCTGTCTATTTCTAGACGCACACGCATATTTTTCTCTGCCAAGAATTTATTGCAGCTGGCAACAATACCGCGGGTTGCCGCTTCTGCTTTCTCCCCTTCAATGGAGAAACCAGCGGCCATTTTGTGTCCGCCCCATTTAATCAATAGATGCTCATTGGCTTTCAATACTTGATACAAATCAATCTGCTCGACGCCCCGAGCAGAGCCGCGCACCATGTTGTCTTCTGGATCAAACTCACCAATAAACACTGGGCGTTGAAAACGCTCGACCAGGCGAGAAGCTACAATACCGACTACGCCATGGTGCCAGCCTTCATTGTAGATAGCAATGCCCTTATCGCTGTTCAAATCACAAGTAGTGAGAACTTTGGCTTCGGCCTCTAAATAAATACGTTCGCAAAGTTCTTGGCGTCGAGCATTATCGCGCTGTAGTTGTAGTGCTAATTCTTCAGCCCGGGCACTATCATCGGTGGTGAGCAACTCAACAGCGACATTAGCATCAGCCAAGCGACCTACAGCATTAATGCGCGGCGCCAAGCCAAATCCAACTAAATCGGTGTCTTCTTTTCCGCCCACCTGAGCCAACAAGGCACGGATGCCCGGGCGAGGAGAAGCAACAAGTTTAGGCAAGCCAATTTTGACAAGATAGCGATTCTCGTCGACTAGTGGCACTAAATCAGCAATCATGCCGAGGGTAACGTAGTCTTGCAGCGCTTCAACTTCGCTTGAACGATCAAACTTAGCCAGAAGTGCTTCGCAGACCTTGTAGGCAACACCAACACCAGGCAGATGGAACAAGGGATGACCCTCGTTCAATAACTTGGGATGGACAACAGCCACGGCTGGCGGCAAGAGCTCAGGCATGGTGTGGTGATCGAGCACGAGAGTATCAACGCCCAGTGACTTGGCCAGATTGATCTCAGAGAAGTTAGAAACACCACAATCGCAGGTAATTAATAGCTTGGTGCGATGCTTGCTGGCTAAGACGCTGACAGCTTTGAGATTAAGACCGTAGCCCTCAGATGAGCGGTTAGGAATATAGAAATCGACATTGGCATTCAAGCTTCTTAGAACAGAAAGAAGCACCGAGGTGCCAGTAATGCCGTCGACGTCGTAGTCACCATATACGGTGATTTTCTCGCCTTTGGCAATGGCGGCGCTCATGCGCTCAACGGCCTTTTCTACACCAGGAAGTTCAAAAGGAGCAGTGGCAACGTATTCACTTTCATTGAGAAACTGACGGACGGCGGCGGCTGTTGTCAGTCCACGACGTATCAAAACTCTAGCTAGAGTGGCAGAGCCACCACAGGCGGCCAACAAATCGGCACTGGGCTCAACGTCTGGGGGAAAGACCCAAAGCTTAGCTGGCAGAGACACTGGCATGACCATTGCCGCTTCAGCTTGACCACTTTTATTCGGCTCGAGCATAGACCACCCCGTTAAAGCATGCCCTCTGATAGCGAATGTTATATATACTTGAAATACATTCGGTATCGAAGCGGGCACCACTAATGATGCGTTTTTTTGTTATATCCAATCTTTCGCTATGCTAACACGAAAGCCACCCCAAACCCAGTGGTGAAGGGGATTTAGAGAGAGCGAAAGTCGACCTATTACTTATACGATCGAAAGCTCAAAATAGTTCAATCGCATATACGACAAGAAAAACTACTACTTATTAAGGTCCGGGTCCATGACATTGATTACTTTTTTGGGTTTTGGCATATTAGGCCAGCCCCTCAGATCGTATTCAATGATTGTGGTTATGACAGGAAATTTGGGCCATGGTAGGGCCCAGCCAATAATCCACATTATCGGCAAGAGCACGACGTGCAAACTTAGCGCCACAAAAAAGGCCTGAAACAGAGTAGTCTGATCCTTAAGCCAAGCGGATATAGTTTCAAGAAAAAGGTCCAATTTCACTAATCAAATCGATGGTGCTACTATGTGCCATATTACTTGATACGCGCCGGATATACACCATGGCAAGCGCCTCTAGAACTCTTATTCTATCTATTGTTATGAGCCAGGCCCTAATTTGCCCAGCATTTCTCAATATGGGCGAGCAGGCTGCCTATGCTTTCGGCAAACAGAGCGCAGAAGAACAATCCGCCGACCAAGCGATAAAAGCCGAAAAACCGGCCAAAGGCGACAAAGCCAAGAAGACGTCCCAAACCGAGAAAGCCGAGAAAGCCGAGAAAACCGAAAAAACGGCCAAAGCAGACAAGCCGGAACAAACCGCCAAGGCCGACAAGCCTGAGAAGAAAGAAAAGAAAGAAAAAAAAGAAAAGAAAGTCGAGCTCAGCGAAGAAGAAATTGAGGCAGAAAAAGCCTACGCCGAGCACCAGGCCAAACTCCAAGCCCTACTCAAAGAAGTTAAAACGCCCTTTGGCAACCAGTCAGAAGT
>CAJXZK010000055.1 GCA_913063055.1 uncultured bacterium | reverse complement strand
ACCACTGGTGGTGGAGCGGCTCCGGAGGCTGGATTAGGAACAAATGGTACACCCAAGATTGGATAGGTGTAGGTGCGAGCATAAGGAATGTAACCGTCAGAAAGCTGAGTACCAAAGAAGCCGATTGGAACGGGAAGGCGCACATTGCAGCGGGTTGTCACAGCTACATAGGGTGAGCCAGTAGCTGGAGTAACATAAATAAAATCGCTAGGTGTCGTAGTTGTCACCGACGGCTGAGTGACGAAGAAACCATCGGTTCTATGAGCGGCAGCGGCCTGTTTAGCGGCATTAAGCCCAGAAGCTGGGGTATTGGTTGAAGCGGCAGCACGAGCAGCGTCACGAGCGGCTGAATCTAGGATGGAATAGCCCCAGGCGACAATCAACATGTCAAACCCAAGCACAGTGAAGATGACTAGTAAGAGTGCCGTTATTGCCAGCTCAATCGACATACTGGCGAAACTAGTGCGTCTTTTTGCCGCAGCCCGACGATGGAGTTTTCTCATTAAATTTGAACCTATTGGAGCACTACAAGACTGCGGGCAATCGTCTGAAAGGCGCTGTTTAGATCAGCGGAATTGGTGACCGAAACATAAATGGCGTTATTCGCAGAACGGTAGGCAATTCCAGGCTTGGCTGCAGTGTCACCCAACACCGCATCTTCAAGGGGCTTAATTGCGGCGTTCTGCGAAAGCCCGATGGTGTATATCGGTATACTCTTGGCTTTTGCCAAATCAGCCTCGGCAAAAGCAGCGGCCTTGGCTGCCGCGTCTCCGCCCGGCAAGTTGGGAACTCCGTCAGTGAACAAAACAATTGCCTTTTTCGCCTTTGGTCTAAATTTAGCCGGATCTGTTAACTCAGTGATGGCTTCATGGAGAGAAAGCGAAATACAAGTCTTGCCTGTAGGCCTGAGAGGAAGTGTTGTTGCATTACCATCCACGGCCTCATTCACTTCAGTAAAATTCGATTGAGTCTTATTTAAACTAATCAGTGGCACAGGGAAGTTTGCAGTGCCTGAATGGACCCAGGAGGGATCGCATTTGCTGGTTGTATCAGGCCAGGATGAAGTCGGTGCAGTACCAGCAGCATCAGAAAAAGTGCAGATACCAAAGTGAGCGTTGCTAGCAATGTTCATGGTGTAGAAGAAATTGTTGGCCGCTAACCTGGCAGCAGCAATGGGATCAGCTGTCTTTTCGACCTGACTCCAGTAGGCAGCGTAATAACCAGGCTGGCGGGGTGGAAGAACTGGATTGATAGTGTTGTGTCCCTGACTTTGAAGGCAGATGGCATCACTTTCCATGTTGCCTCGCGAGGCCTCAACACATGTCTCGATCTTGCTGAAATCATAAGGGCCAACACTAGGAACTTTGACCACTAGATCTGTGTAGCAAGTCGCTTGGGCAGTTGGAACAACGCCATTTCCGGTGGGGTCAAGGCGGTTGGTGGGATTAAAGTTACCTGGTGGCCAGCCTTGTTCAGCGACAAGAGCACCGGGCGGATACTTGGTCGCCAGAGGCAAGCCAGGAATGCTGCCGGCGGCATAGACGCTCTGATTACCCCGCAAACCAGCGGCTGGATTAGCAGCTGGATAAATCCCTTCAGAAAAAGCATATGGAGTAGCGTTGCCAGTTGCGCCTGGATAAGAGCCCTTGAACAAGTTCTGCGGGGGCAAGGCGTTCAGTCCGGTCCCAGTAACAGGTGGTTTGAAAGTATCGTAAATTGTTTTGTTGGAGCTAAGTACTTGATAGTCAACTGTGTCTAAGCCCGGATTCCAAAAGCGCTTAACCAATGCTACTTTTGTTTGGTCATCCATAGAACCAGAGACATCAAAACAAAGTATCAAATCAAGCTGTGGCAAGCCACCATCAGAAACAGCAGATGCAGTCTCGATGGCGCCAATGTTCAAAAGACTAGAAGCGAAAATCGGAGCATCACTATAGATCGCTTGTACTCGCATGGTAACAGCGTCATTGCTACCAGTGGCAACGGCAGTGCCTGCCTGGTTTAGAAGGGTGATGTTTAGATGAGCTTTGTGTAGAGGTGGTGTGCCTAAGGGTACTCCAGTATTTTTGTTAGCGACAACATTTGTGGCACTGAAAGGTGTTTGCAATACGCTATTTTGTTCGAATGTTTGCACGGCAACATCCATTGCTAAATTGTGCAAATCTGTATAGGTATAACCAGGAGGAGAACTAGCTAGGGCAGCAGTTCCAGCGAGGGTGGCCGCATCAGTAACAGACTGCAACTGAGAAGCCAGAAGCGTGTAGCGAGCAAATTCAAAACCCAATAATCCCAGGGGCAGAATGACAAAAAATGCTAGCACCATAATTAGTGCCACCGTTGACATACCTCTAGTTGAGCGCTTGACTCTCATTTTCGTCACCTCAATCACTCAGTTAAACCATTAGGATTCTCAACATAGGCCTGCGAAGCAAAATGGAGAGTATAAGGACCAGTCAAGCCCGGAACATTCAGCCCCATAAAACCACCAGCGAAATGTACTAGCGGATCAATATCAGCATCAACACCCAGAATGACAAAATAAATGTTCTGAGAGGTATTGACTGAGCCCGCTGGCAAAACTGTAGTAGAGGTTGTATAGCTCCCGCTGGTCAACGATTTTATCTTGATCGACAAGGCCGGAACTACATTAGAAATGCCAGGAAAAGCGGCCAGGTCAGCAGTCATAGTGGTTGCAGCCCGAGTCTGTGCTTCAGTAAAGCTTGGCGCCTTAGAAGCTTTGCGGCAGGCGGCGTCGGTGGCGAAATAGACAATTGAGGCACGGTAGCCCATGCTCGTTAGAATCGCCAAGGGGAAAAGTAGAGCAATAAAGATAGCCCACAAAACCACAGGCATTTCAGCTATAGATGAGCCAAAAGCCGATCTTGAGTGCCGTCTCTTTTTTGCAAATGACATAGCAATCATAAGTATAGTATCTCGCTAGCAGCAACCAAAAGTGGTGCCTATCGCTAAGGCTACTTAAGCGCTCATCAAATGTCAATTGCCACTTCACAAGCACTTCACGCATACAAAAAAAACGTGAGATTTAATCGACCAAAACTCCTTCACGCTCACTTCACGGGCAATTCACCTTAATTTCACGCTATTGAGCGAAGATTCTCTAGAATAGTTGTAGCTAACGCCGTGCTCATTTCACAAAGGCCTTGTCAAATAATGTCGGACTTACCAAATGACCCTTTCAATATAGATGGAGAAAAACCATCAATAAAGAAAAGAACAACACCAACAATCTCGGACCTGACAGCCATTGTGGTTGCCGACAATCTCGACCAAGAAGTCTGTGAATTTTTCAGTCCACTAGCCTCAGCAAGTCCACTATCGCTGCCAACGCCTCTACCAATTTCTTCAACGCCAGCAGAAACTCCAGCTGCCAAAGCCGCGGAGCAGACAGTACCAGCACCAAATCTTGTACCGCTGAAGAAGTACGAAATTATTTCGACCTTTATCTCTAATAACGCTATTCAATGGGTATGGATGGCTGTTTGCCTAATTACTTTAGCTTCTACCTTTGACCTTTTAAGAGCATTTTCGGCCAGCAAAACGGAAGAAGCGACCAAACTAATTGCTCAACAGAAATATCAAGAAGCCCTCACTGCAGCTTCACTAGCAGTGAGATGCAATCCCTTCTCAGCCAAAGCCTACCTGGCACGTGGACGTGCCCTGGCCAAGCAGCTGCGCCTCAAACAAGCTTTTGATTGCTTCAACAATTCACTGGCACTGGCGGCCGACGATGTTTCTGCATTAGACCAACGGGCCAGCCTGGCCCTCAAACTCAACCTACCCAAAGTGGCAATTGAGGACCTCTCAAAAATCATTTCTACGGCACCAAATCAAGTAGCAGCCTATCAATACGGCAACCGCGCTTCGGCCTATGTCCGACTGGGGGAATACAAAAAAGCTCTGAGCGACTACGAGCAGGCCTTGAGACTTGAACCAACCAATTACAGCCTTCAGCTAGGCTCGGCGCTATGCCTAACCGCTGACAGGCAATACGCAAAGGCGCTGAAGACTTACACACAGCTGTACAATATGGAGCCTGACAACAATGAAGTGCTCATGCAGAAAGGTTTCTGTCGCCAATGCTTAGGCGATAAGCAAGGAGCATTAAAAGACTTCAACCAAGCAATAAAAAACGATGCGACCACCGCTCGCTGGTTTTCATACAGAGCAGACCTGCTTAGTGAACTAAATCAAAAAGAGCAAGCCTGCGACGATTTCGTTACGGCTGCCAATCTCGAACCAAACAACGAAACGGCTCAATACACCGCAGCAAAATCTTGTAAAGCACTTAAGCGACAAGAACTGGCATTACACTTTTATGACCGCCTCAGTCAGTTTCCCAATTTTCGCACTTCTTTTGCCAAGCTCTCAGAGAGGGCTTCTCTCAACCTTGAGGCGGGAAACTATCAGGAAGCGCTGCGCGATTTAACTAGCGCCATTAAGATCAAACAAGAACCTGAATCACTTTACCAGCAAGCCATCTGCTACAGCCACTTAAACCAGGGAAAACTAGCGAAAGCCGCCTGTGAAAGCGCCACCAAACTCGGTGCTCCAACTGCCAAGGCTTTTCGTTATCAGGCTCAAATTGAATCTTTGCTCGGCGATACTATTTCTGCAATTAATCACTACTCTCAAGCTCTCAATCTTGAGCCAAACAACCCTAAGGCCTTGACAGAACGAGGCAAGCTTTACCTAAAACGCGAGCAATGGGCCAGCGCCAGCAAAGACTTAAAAAAAGCTGTCGAATTCGGCAATACAGACACAGCGACCAAACAAGGCTTGATTATTTGCTCTCAAAAGCTAGGAAAGAGTGCGCAAGTCTCAATAGATTTGCCCAAATCTTTTGACGTCGATCTAAAAAAACTGAGCCGCGAGCAGCTACTAAAAGACGGCTATGCTCAGTATCAAGAGGGAAACAGTACAATAGCTGCATTGTACTTCGCCGAATTAGTAGAACGCGATCCCAACGATCTAGAAATGCGTCGCTACTTAGCTCATAGCCTAGCCAGAGCGCATAATCACAGTGGAGCTATTTCTGCCTTTGCCGTGCTTTCGCAAGGCAATAAGCTGAACACCCAAGACAAGCTAGCCTACGCTAAAGAATTGGCAGCATCATTGCAATTTGATCTCGCCATAAAAGTAATTGAGGAGCTAAGAACGGCAAATCCTAATTCTACTAGTTACGCCTACGAGTTAGCGCAGATGCTGGCAGCATCAGGACAGAACAAGAAAGCCATTGCCCTATGCGCCTCTTCTCTTAGCCAAAGTGGCTCTAATGCCGATCACAAAAATCTGGAAAACCTTTATCACTCCCTCAATAACGAACAAAATAAGCCAGTGAAACCTGTAGATAACTCGCAGCCTAAGCCAGAAACAGAAGGCTAATGATCAACTACAAAGAGATCTCTAAAAGCGACTTTAAAGAAATTGGCCTATCGTTTGTTGTAGCCACCTATCTCTTTTTCACCATTACTTGGCTTTGCCCCGATGCGCCGATAAAGACCTTGATACTTGAGCCAGTCAAACAATTTTGGCTATTCTGGGGACTAGAACAAAACTGGAAACTGTTCTCACCCGAAATTAGAGAAATCAATTTTCACCCTGAGGCGATTTTGACCTATGCCAATGGCGAAAGAATGATTGTTGAGATGCCACGGATGAATCGCCTCAGCTACGGCGAGCGCTTTCGTTTGGAGAAGTTTCGCAAGTGGTCAATAGACTCGCTCCCTTGGCCTGACTACAAAGAGTTTTGGCCAGATTTCGCTCGCTATATAGGTAGAAAGCACTATTGCGCCAATAACAAGCCATCAAGCCTTTCACTAAATCTTTACTGGATCGAGATTCCCAAACCAACAGCCGCTGGAATTTCAGAGCTAGCCGCCCTACCGCAGCATACAAAAATGAGCACAGTATTTTTCTATAAATACAAAGCAGAAGACCTGCCATGACTATTTCAGCCTTAATCAAGCTCTGGCGACAGTTCTGGTTTGCCCCAGAGGACAGCACTGTCATTACTATCTATCGTATTCTGTACGGGCTGCTTGTGCTGCAGGTTGCTGTTGTTCACCTTGGTGCGAACTTCCTCGACTGGTATGGCCCGAAGGCAATTGTGACACTACCCACGGTTGTAAAATATTTTTGGCACAACGAGCCCCGCTTTGACTGGCTCCTGCTCCTACCCCAGACGGATAGCGCCATTGGCGCTTTCCATCTCGCCTTTATCTTCGCCACAGTATTTATGATCATTGGTTTTGGTACGCGCTACAGCACGCTCTTCGTTTGGCTCTCACTAGTTTCTCTCCATCATCAAGATCCATTTAATATCAATGGCGGCGATGGTTTTCTTCGTGCAGTAGGACCATGGTTAGCTTTCTCCAACTGTGGCGACAAATATTCACTAGATGCCTGGCTGAAAAATCTGATCAATCGAAAACGCGGACGCCTTGATCTGATTACTGATTGTCCAGCCAAAGCACCCTGGGCCCAAAGAATGATTCAAATACAGTTGGCCTTAGTTTATTGGCAAACCTTTGGTTGCAAAATCGCAGGCTCCCAATGGCTCGATGGCAGCGCAGTTTACTACGCCACTCGCCTGGACGACATGTTCAGATTTCCCGCACCACTAATTGCTAACAACATGTTTCTGTTGAAAATTCTCAACTGGTTTACCCTGATTATAGAACTAGCCGGCTGGACTCTGATCTGGTTCAAAGATACCCGCTACTGGGTGCTCTTAGGACTTCTGGGCTTGCACCTTGGCATTGACTACATGATCAACTTACCAGTGTTCGAATGGGCATTTATCTGCACACTACTCACCTTCGTACCCAGCCATGACCTGACAAACTTCTTCAGCAGATTATCGACTTATTACAAGGCTAAACTAAAGACAAAATTCGGGGCTAATTCTCACAAGTAAGCTCACGCAAATCGATCATGAAACCAGGATAAGACACGTCAACTGATTCAGGATTTTCAATTTGCAAATCGCTTCCCGTTACTAAGGCAGCAATATGACCAGTCATGGCTAAGCGATGGTCACCGTCGCATTTCCATAGAGCGGAAATATTGAGGGGATGCTTCACAGGGCCGCTACCGTGAATTGTGAAACCATCGGGATGCTGCTCAATATTGATACCTAGCACAGTTAGATTTTCACAGATAAGCCGCAATCGATCTGACTCTTTCTGTAGCAATTCGGCCGCGCCACGCACCACTGAAGTGCCGTCGGCAAAGGCCATAGCAAGAGCAAGAATAGGCAGCTCGTCCACTCCTGAGGCTATTCTTTCAGGAGCAATTGTGGTGCCTTTCAGCTCGCCAGAGTATTTAATTTTGAGATCCGCAACTGGCTCCAATCCATAATTGCGCTCATTAAATAATTCAACATCGGCCCCCATCGCCTTTAGCACATCAAGGATAAGTCTGCGGCCAGGATTGACACCGACAGCCAACAGTTCAACCTCGGAACCAGGCAACAACAGAGTAGCGACAATGAAGAATGCCGCAGAAGAAATATCGGCTGGTACTTGCAAATCGCGTGCACGGAGATCGCCTTGCAGAGTCTCAACGATAATCTTCAGACCATCGTTTTCAGTTTCAAAAGGCAAGCGCAGGTGAGTCATCATACGTGTTGTATGATCGCGAATCAGGTCGCGAGTGCTAACCGAGGTTTTACCCTGAGCACTCAGCCCGGCTAAAATTAGAGCAGTTGATACTTGAGCTGAGTTGACATCTAGGGCAAAGTCGCCGCCGGTCAAATTACCGCCCTGAATGGTAAAGGGAGCTTTGCCAGGAGTTTCGTGATACTGCACCTGAGCGCCCATAGCTGCAAGGGGCTCAAGCACTCGGGTCATGTCACGTTTTCGCAATGATGCGTCGCCATCAAACTTAAATGTACCGCTGCGACCGGCCAACATTCCGGCTAGAACTCGCATGGTTGTGCCCGAATTAGCAGCTTCTATTAAGAACGGTTTTTTACCAAGAGCAATAGAATCAATGCCGCCACCACGAATTAACAAATTGGTGCGCTTAGACGGCCCCGCTCCCGATATCTTGATTTTTAGCCCAAGGGTGCGCACGGCCCGAATGGTAGAAAGGCAATCTTGAGAAAGTAAAGCCCCTTCTACCGACATTTCCCCCTTGATAAAGGAAGATAAAATCAAAGCACGGTGAGTAATGGATTTATCACCAGGAGGCTCTAAACTACCACTGAGAAAGAGTTTTTCCGACACAAGGGAACCCTATAAAATGTAATCTAACAACATGCAAGATGTTAGTATCGCACCAATTGCAATTACAGGTATTACTTTCATGCCAGCTCTGCGTTTAATTACCGGCGGAGAATCTCACGGTAAAGCTATAATTTCTATCCTTGAGGGCATGCCCGCCGGTCTGCCAGTAGACCTTGGCGAGATCAATAGTGAGTTAAGCGCAAGACAGAGTGGATATGGCCGCAGTGGCCGCCAGCGCATAGAATCGGACCATGTTGAAATACTCGGTGGACTGCGCCATGGTATCACTACTGGTGCACCGCTAACACTAATGATCGAAAACCGCGATAGCGCCAACTGGACACACATAATGGCCAGCACACCGCCGGACATGAGCGATCCGGCTGTGCTCTCGGCCCTTGAAGCGAAGAAAATTGTGCGTTTTCGCCCTGGCCATGCCGATTATGCCGGCACGCTTAAATACGATCACAAGGATGTACGCGATGTTTTAGAGCGCGCCAGTGCCCGCGAAACCGCCGCACGAGTGGCAGCCGGTGCATTCGCCCAAGTACTCTTACGAGCACTTGGCATTGAACTAGTGAGCCATGTGGTAGCCATCGGCGCCATAACCTCCGAGCTCAAGGGTCAACAAGTCGCCTCTCTTTCACTGGCAGAAATAGATAAGCGCGTGAAGCTATCAGAAGTCTTCTGCGCCGAAAGCAATGCCTCCACAGCAATGAAAGAGGCGATCAAAGCAGCCCTGATGTCAGGAGACAGCCTCGGCGGGCAAGTGGAAGTACTGGCTGATAATTTACCAGTTGGCCTGGGCAGCTTCAGCCAATGGGACAGACGGTTAGATGGTCAGCTAGCCCAGGCCCTGATGAGCATTCAGGCGATCAAAGCGGTAGAAATCGGAGAGGGCATAGGCGACTCAAAGCTGCCAGGTAGCAAGGTGCACGACCCGATATATCCAAGCATTCAGGACCAAGCGCCGTCCGGCCAACCAGCTTCAGCCTCCCTTGCCTCCTTTGCCTCATCTGCCTCCTTGCCGGTGAGGAGAGAAAGCAATCACGCCGGGGGGCTAGAAGGCGGTATGACAAACGGTGAGCGACTGATTGTGCGGGCCTACATGAAACCAATTCCTACCCTAAAAGCAGGACTGGCGTCAGTCACCTTCCCAGAGTTTGAGGCCTGCCAAGCTCACTATGAACGCTCTGATGTTTGTGCTGTACCGGCAGCTTCAGTTGTGGCGAAGGCAATGGTATGCTTGACCCTAGCGAATTCTGTTATTGACAAGTTCGCCAGCGACAGCATGCGTGAGCTCTCAGCTTCACTAAAGCAATACCGCGAACACTGTCGAAATCTCAACTCTTAAAAGCAAAAAAGGGAAAGTAGAGAAGATGCGTCATAAGTCTAAGCATCGTGGGCCAGTAATCACGATGAACTGGAATACAACTCTCGATGTAAAAACTAGAGTGGCAGTGGGAGCCGGCGCTCGACACAAACTTTCTTCTATATTGGCTCAAATCGGCGCCGGTCGCAGGGTGCTTTTGCTATGCCAACCGTCAACGGCAGTGCACTGGCTGCGTGACGTGCTTGACACCCTTCCTTCTGAAGACTTCCAGGTAACCACACTCGAAGTACCAGATGGAGAGAATTGCAAGACCAGCGAATGGCTCTTGCGAATTTGGGAGCACCTTGAAGCCCGAGGCTTTGATCGCCAGGACACAATCGTTGCTCTGGGCGGAGGAGCTGTTTCGGACCTAGCAGGCTTCGCCTGTTCTACTTATATGCGGGGCCTTAACCTGGTATTGGTGCCCACTTCGCTCTTAGCGCAAGTAGATGCTGCAATCGGCGGCAAAAACGCTATCAATTTGCCCTCTGGTAAGAACCTGGCCGGTACTTTCTTCTTCCCCAAAGCTGTTTTGGCTGACCAGGAAGTTTTAGAAACCCTTCCCCGGCGCCAATTAACTTCTGGCTTAGCTGAGATTCTTAAATATGCATTGATTGAAGATACGGCTGCCAAAGCTACAGACTACGAAAAAGGCCCAAGGCCTCTAATCGATATTATCGAAGACATGCTGCGCAATGTTGTAGAACACGATGATCCTGTGCTTTCGGGCTTGATTACAAGCTGCATCAAAATGAAACTCTTCGTTGTAGCGAGGGACCCGCATGAAACAGCGATCCGCCGCTCCCTAAATTTTGGTCATACCTTAGGTCATGCTCTAGAAACAGCCACGGCCGACAGTACAAACGAACTATCACACGGTGAGGCTATTGCCATCGGCATGGCTCAAACTACCAAATATGCAGTGGCGCAAAAGAAAATTGGTAAAGATGCTCTTGAACGGGTGAAAGAGATTTTGATTAGAGCAGAGTTGCCCTATGAGATTCCCAAGGGAGTGGTTAAAGACAAGCTTGTTCATTTGATGACTTCCGACAAGAAACGCAGCGGAGAGACCATCAAACTAGTCATACCGCAAACCAAACTTGGCCAGGTAGACTTCGAAGCCCCTCTGCCCTTAAGCGAATTAGCCAAGCTAGTTTAAAGTGATCGTAAAATTGAAACTTTTTCCCGGTACTCCCGTAATGGATAGTGCAAGACCACAGCACTAACTTTCTACTTTTGATTTCCGGGGGAATTCACTGATGAAAAACTGGCTTAACCATAAGTACACCGCCCTCTCACTAACAGCAGGAGCGATAATGCTTGCCGCCGGCTCTAACTTGGCGGCATGGGCAGAGAAAACTAGTGACACTCTACTGATTTCACAAGCTCAAGTCGCCAGCAACGATCCAGAGTTCGAAGAGGCTTTGGTTAAGCACGTTCTCAAACGTTTTTTCAATCGCATCGATGCCAACGATAGCCAGAAGAAAGAAATATCAGAGCTCGTAAACAACAAGCGTGTCGCTAACCAGGCGAAAAGAGCCGCACTCAAGGCAGGCATGAAAGACTTTCTTTCTTCAGCGTCCAGTTTAGACAATTCTGCTAGCTCTGATGCGACTTTACGCGCTAAAGCAAAAGAGCTTAGAGCCATGCACGAAGAGCTGATGGATGATCGTCTGGAATCATTCCTTAAAGTTAGAGCCCTTCTGAGCAGCGAGCAAAAAGAAAAGCTGCACAATACTTGTCAGCTTTTTGGTGCCCATAAAGGATTTATCCGAAAATTTTCTAGTAGTCTAGGAGAAACTCTTTAGTGCATGCCAGCCGATAGAAACGCTGCTAGCTTAGATAAAGAAGACCTTGCCTGCGTCAAACAAACCCTGGCCGGAGATCGTCGTGCCTTCGAAACACTGGTTAAACGGCACCAGGGTTTAGTCTACAACTTGCTCAATCGCATGGTTCAAGATAATGAAGTTGCTCGAGATTTAACTCAAGAAGCTTTTTTGAAAGCCTTTCGCAACCTCAAACAGTTTGACGAAAAGCACTATAAAACAGTAAAGCCCTGGTTGATCAAAATTGCTACAAATAATGCCTTAGACTATTTGCGGCAGTCGAAATCAACAGTCTCTCTAGATCAACTGCTAAGCGATGAACCGTATTTAGAACCATCGACAAACATTGATGCCAGTGTCGATGCTGAACATACAATGTTTGTAGAGAAGCTCAATCAAGCTTTAACGCTCTTGCCGTTGCGATACAGGCAAGCTTTCGTCTTGCGCTACCAATTTGAGTTTAGCTATGACGAAATCAGCAAATCAATGCAAGAAAACGAAAACACTGTTCGCACGCTGTTGTTTAGAGCAAAAGATCGCTTGCGTAAACTAATTTTAGACAAATCAGGGAGGGCAGACAATGTCACTGGACTGTAATCAAACAAAAGAACGACTAGAAGCACTAATCGATCAAATTGTTGACACGGGCTTAAAAGGAGAAGCTAGCGAAAGCAGCGAGGAAACTAAGGCGAGCCTATTGAGCTCATTGACCCTAAGCGTCGATTGCCAAGAACACTTAAACCAGTGCTCCGACTGTCGCAACTACCAAGCAGCCAACCGCATGCTGATTGAAGCGGCTTCAGTCTTGCCAATCTTAGCGGTACCGCAAGCAGATTTACTCACAGCCAGTATTATGCAAGCAGTTATGGACGAACCAATAGCAGAAATTAGTACCATATCAAACACCACCACAAACGCAATTCAGAGCAGACGTTATGGCGAAATTTATCTCGTGGCATTTTCCTTTGTCGCCTTTGCCCTGGCATCAGCGTATGGAGTGCAGCTCGACGAATCACTCTGGAACATAGCTTCATGGCTAATTGCCCTCATTCTATTTATTGCCCTCAGGCCCATAATAGAACAACAACAACAGCAGCTAGAACAGAGACATTTAGGAACGCCCGCATGATACTCCGTAACTCAAAGAATTTCATTTGGCGAAAAATAGCAATCATTGCTGTGCTATTTCTCGCCTTAGCCACTCTTTGCCAGACTAGTTTTAGTCAAGAAAATACTCTGCCAGAAAAAAGCATCGCAGCCGAGCAGGCGACCACAACAGCAGAGACATCATTGGAGCAAAAGCGGGCCGGCTTTTGGCAGAAAAAGTTTCATTGGTTAACACCACCTGATCAGGGCAAACCAATAGTTCTCGACAATAATTTGCGTCGCCCCTTTCTCTTCTTCCGCGATGCTATTAATCAACCCTGGCCTCTCGGCCGCTTATTTTTCATCACTCTCCTCTCTGCTTGTCTGGCAAAAATATTTGCCGCCAATATGGTGGCAGGAGCACTGGAAAGCTGTCGTCGCAATTTCCTGATCTGTATTGCCAGCGCTTTTTTATATACCACCATCTTGTTGTCGCTTTCACGCCTGGCCTTCCAAACTGAAGCCCTGACACCAATGGCCTTGGGCTGCATTGCCCTGGTGCAGATTAGTTACATTGTTGGCATGGGCCTAGGGATACATATTTTCGCCAATATCTTCAATGACATTGCAAGCAAGCGTCTCGGCCACCCAGCAAAAGAAACTAAGCGCTCAGCGATTGCTTGCTGGCTTACCCTTTTTGCCACAGCAACCCTCCTCACTGCCGTCTCGGCAATTCCTGAACTAGGAAGACTTCCGCGCCTCGGTAATCGTCTTGTGGTTTTGGTTGCTATCATTGGATTAGGTGGCCTGATTAGCGACTTGCGCACTAAATCTAGAAACAGAGAAAGTGAATGAAGATATTACTGGCTGTAGACGGCTCACCCTGCTCAAAACTAGCAATCGATTCGATCGCAGATAGAGCATGGCCAACTGAGACCCTTTTCAAAATAATCACTGTCTTAGAGCCCTTTCATCCAGAGCTCGCGGGCTGGCATTCAGGATATGTGCCTCTAGCTATAGAAGCTCAACAGGAAAGGCTTGACGAAGCTAAGGCTCTGGTTGAGGAGACGGCTGTTCGACTGCAACAATGTCTCAAAGCCGATCAAGGCCAGCTCTCGGCCCACTCAAAGCCAGTAGCGACCGAAGTGCTAGAAGGCAATGTCAAAGAGAGAATCGTCGAGTGTGCTCGGGAATGGCATGCCGACATGATCGTAATGGGATCTCACGGGCGCCAGGGCATAGAAAAACTATTCCTTGGTAGTGTTTCCCAGGCAGTCTTGACTGAGGCCCCTTGCTCGGTAGAGATAGTAAAGAGAAACAGCGAAAAATAAGCAATTCCTAATCAGGCTGCCTAAACAGGAGCCTAAACAGGGAATCAGTGCAAAATCGCTGCTGTCGAATGAACCAAATGGTAATTATTGTTCGTCTGGACCAGTATATGGCTCAAAGAATGCTTTCTTCGCACCAAGAAACAGGAAGGTAAAGGCACTCACGCCCAAAACAATAAATATGAAGACCACGGGTTGGGTTTGAAAGTCTTGCATCCAGACTCCTAAATGCTGAAAAAGGCCTAGTAACAACGGGAACACTAATTCAATAATACCGTTGAAGTGAAATTATAAACATTTGAACTTCAAACTGTAGGTATTTTAATCTTCGCCCTTCCCCTTGTAATTTGCCCTCGGCGGGCAATTAGCGGCCCTTAAGCAGCTCCTTACTACTGCCAGAGATGTGCTATAACTTCTCAGTTACCATCGAAATAGATTGGATTTCCGCGAAACAGGGAGAATGGCACTGATGACAGCTTCTAAACGGTATGTACCCGTGAGCCTGGTCTGTCTATTGATAGCAAGCACCTATACAGCTACAACAAATCCAGCCAAAGCAGGCCCGTCTTCTTCGCTCGATCCTTATGCAACGATTCAGGCGCCAACGGCCAAAGAATTGGAAGACAAGAATAATAAGGCCAGAGCTAAGAAAGGTTTGCCGCCCATTCACAAAGGGCAAGCAACCAGCTCCACAAAGGTTGAGGACATCTCTAGCACTACCACCTATGTCACAGCACCAGGTGGCGGCAACGGCAAGGCTATTAAACAAAACTCTGCAGTGGCAGAATCGGGAACCGGTGGCGGCAAGCTCTTCGGCAAGTTCCCCAAAATCGGCCTGCCAAGCATGCCTTCTCTTCCTGTATTAGGTAAAGGCAAAGCCAAAGCGAAGTCAGAACAAGAGCCTGAAGTCGCAGTAGCGAAAACGAAGAAAGAGAAAGGCCCGAAAATAGCGGCTAACAAAACTGAGACCAAAGCCGTCAAAGAGACTCCTATTGGCGAAGAAATCGAAACGGCTTCCACAGCCTCAACTCCTTCTGTAGCCAAAGCTAGCGGCTCTGAAAGCGAAGGCAATGTCGTTACAAAAACTCTGAAAGCCACTACCAACGGTATGGTTAATGGCAGCAAGAAAGTTGGCAGCGGCATCGCCAGCGGTGCTAAAGCTTCTGGCAATGTTATTGCCAAAGGCGCATCAATGGTAGGAAGCGGCTTCAAAGCAACCGGCGAAAAAATCAAAGGTGGCACTGGAAAAATTGCCACTATCGGTATGCCCCACATGCCTAATCCTTTCCACAAGAAAAATAAAGGCGGCAGCACTGAAGTTGCTCTCGCTACTTCACCAGCCGTGGCTGGCGGCGAGCCTAGCTTAGGTAGCCCAAGAAAACCAGGTGCAGCCAATTCTCAAAACGAATTGCTCAAGCAGAGCAAGGCATCGGCGATACCAAGCAAATCTACTCACTTACCTGAAACTGACGAACTAGTCTCAGAACAATCCACCGCCGCTGGCAACAGTGGCGCCAAAGGCGGACTGGCTGGCATGTCAGAGAAAATGAACAGCACCTTCTCGAAGCTAAATCCCTTTAGCAAGAAAGGTATTGCTGGTAAGAAGCAGAAACAAACGCTCTAATAAGCTGAAAAACTAAACGAAAAAAACCTGGCTAGAAAACTCTAGCTGGGTTTTTTATCGGATAATTTCGCAGTCGCACAGCCATTTAGTCAACTCAACCAAGCCTGGATAAGTGACATCAGTACTACGCACCCAGAGCTCCTTGAGGCTCTTCATCCGAGCCACATGAGTGAGGCCATCATCACCGATACGAGTGCAATTTAGGCGCAACCGCTCTAGCTTTCCAACTTCTTTGAGCCTCGGCAGACCCTTGTTGGTAACGCGGGTAAAGGACAGACTCAAAGTCTTAAGTCTCGGCAACTGAGCAATGAGAGACAATCCCCCATCGCCAATATGGGTATCGTCCAGCACAAGCTCCTCTAAGTGCTGTAGGTGGCTCAGAACGGTGAGGCCTTGATCAGTGACCTTTGTTGATGACAGATTGAGCTTGGTCAGGCGCACTAAGGGAGCGAGATGAGCAACGCCATAGTCTCCTATCGCAGTGCAACTAATATCAATTTCTCTAAGGCCGACCAAACGACCAATGCCGCATAGCTCTTCGTCAGTGATGTCCGAGCCGAGAAAGGAAATACTTGCAAGGGCCTCTGGAGAGACTTGAGAGAGAGGGCTCAAACCATAAGTTGGGTCAAAACTATAATAGAGAGAGAGACTTTTCCCTGGCGGCACCTCTATCAATCCGGTCGCTTCGCCAAGAAATTCAGACTTGCCCGAACTGTCCACCACATAAAGTTCGCCCAGTGACCGGTTCTCTGGAAACCACACTTTTCTCTGCTCTGGCGGTCTTTGCTCAGTTATCGGTAGGGCTTTGACCATGCTCTGCTCTCCAACTCTTAATAGTATGTACCAAAGGTACGAGCGTTTCTAATCAAAAAGAGGAAAGGAGCAGCAATAGAAAATTGCACAAGCTGCTGATAATAAAAGCGGTTGGCTCTTTATTAAGAACCAACCGCTTTGTAATGCACGTGAATGGCCCAAAGACCAATTCTTCTTCTTGTTCTTCTTCTGGGCTATTAGACAGCGCTTAGTCTTACCCGTTCTGCTTCGACAATAGCCTGAGCTTTAGGCATACTGCGAGGGAACTCACGTCCTCTCATCAAGACCTCTTTATCGTAACTTTCAGGCTTGAAGATCTGACAGAAGTAGTCGATGGCATCATCAACATTGAAATCACGACAAGAGAAAATGTCTAAAGTCGCGAATCCTTTCTCCGGGAAAGAGTGAATGGAGATATGTGACTCAGCAATGAGCACGACTCCACTAACTCCCCAAT
Organism: uncultured bacterium; assembly: GCA_913063055.1. Taxonomy (GTDB): domain Bacteria; phylum Cyanobacteriota; class Vampirovibrionia; order Obscuribacterales; family Obscuribacteraceae. The sequence goes on along the minus strand of CAJXZK010000055.1, from coordinate 9,749 downwards.
CGTCTTCTACCGTACCGTGGTAGGTAAAGACATAGGGCGGCATAATCTTAGTCATATCTAGCTTTGCTGGATAAGCATCAAGAGTTTGACTCATTAGTGTCATGTCTGCCAAAAGTTCTTTTGGGCAACCATAAGCTTCTAGGATCAAATGTGGTCCAAACATGTTTCTTCCCCCTGGGCGTTTGACGATTCAAACGCATTGAAATTGGTATCCGAAAGATCCAGGAAGGTTTCAAAAAGCGCGAGCCTTGGCTTTTGCTTTATATTCGTTTCCTGGCGGGGTACACGAAACGCTTATCTACACCAGATAAAGACTAGTCCGAACTTGGATAGGCCTGGGAGTTGGGCGTTGTGTGGTGCATCAACCTCCGTGAAGAAGTAGATCGAAAGACGTATTCTACAGTAAATGTTCCAGGTGTAAACAAATTTGCTCTAACCTGCAAAGAAGCGCTTTACTTTGCTTTAGACTTAAGCAAAAGCAGCCTACAATCACACTTTGAACGAATCAGAAATTGACTAGATGTGGATTTTGTTGACCCTAACTTTGACAGACTCAGCAAAATTAGTTTCAATCGCAGCCGGCAAGCTTGAGCTGGCATCGACCCAAAACTGCGCGCCAACCAAAATTGCCGAGGAGCGCTTGCCCTGAGGGAAGTGGAGTAAGACCGGATCTTCACCCTTATGCAGGATAAGTAAATCTTTGAGTCGATGCAGGTCAGCAAACGATTGGTTGGCACTAAAAATAACGTCAACCATCGCAGCATCTCCAATTCTTCTGATGCTTGAGCCCATCACCGAAGTGCTTTCCTCGTTCTTCTTTACTTTCCCTTTAATCAGAAGCAAAGACTGCGGCACAAGCACGTCAGAAGATACCTTCTCCAAGGCCTCGCTATAGAGCACGATTTCAGCCTTTCCAGTGAGGTCTTCTAAGTGAATGATACAAAGGAGCTTGTTCTGCTTGGTCAGCTTCTTCTCTATGGAGTTAGCGAGGCCGCCGAGAATCACAGTAGTTCCATCAGGACACTCTTTCATCTCTTTGACTGAATGGGTAGTGACATACTTAAGCCGATTGGCAATACGCTTTAGTGGATGGCTGGTAACGTAGAAGCCGAGCAGCTCATGCTCCATCGTCTGCAGCTCACCTTCACCAAACTCAGATGGGTCACCAATCAATGGTGTCTCGAGGTTAATACCTTGCGACTCGCCAAAGCTAAACAAACTAATTTGGCCAGTGTTCTTCTGATTTTGTCTACGGTTGGCAGCGTCTACCAGTGAGTCTAGATTGGTTAGGGCTTGCTTGCGGCTCATACCCAAACCGACGCAGGCACCGGACTTGATCAAAGATTCCAAAGACTTCTTGTTGACCAATCTCAAGTCTATGCGGTCAAGAAAGTCTTGCATGGTCGAGAATATGCCACCGCGCTCCCGCTCTTGTACAATCGCTTGCACCGCCGCGTCACCGAGCCCCTTCGTGGCAGACAGACCGAAGCGGATACTGCCACCATCGGAAGTGAAGTCAGATCCAGAAATATTCATATCGGGAGGCAAAATAGGAATGCCCATGGCCTGACACTCAGCAATGTAGTTCTGTACTTTTTCAGTATCACCCGAAACAGAAGAGAGCACCGCAGCCATATATTCGACCGGATAATGGGTCTTGAGATAGGCAGTTTGATAAGTAACAACGCCGTAAGCAGCACTGTGTGATTTGTTGAAGCAATACTCAGCGAACTGCACCATGATGTCGAAGAGATTATTGGAAATCTCTGGACTGACCGAGTTCTTAGCACAGCCAGCACAGAATAATTCGCGCTGCTTTTCCATTTCGGCAGGCAGCTTTTTACCCATGGCTCGACGCAGTAAGTCGGCTTGACCAAGGCTATAACCACCAAGGACCTGAGCAATCTGCATGATTTGCTCTTGATAGACTATTTGCCCATAGGTTGGCTTAAGAATGCCCTCTAGCAGAGGAGTTTGATAGGTAATCTTGGTTTTGCCATGCTTGCAATCGATGAACTTATCGATCATCCCCGAGTCGAGTGGACCTGGTCGATAGAGAGCAATCAGCGCTGAAATATCTTCCATGTTTGAAGGACGCATATCGCGCGCCACTTGCTTCATACCAGCGGAGGTCTCTAACTGAAATACGCCAGCGAGATCGCCGTTAGAAATAGTCTGGTAGGTCTTTTCGTCATCTAGGGGAATCTTATCTGGAATAATTTCTATTCCGCGTACTTCCTTGATGCGCTTACAGGCCTTGTCGATCATGGTCAAGTTGCGCAGACCAAGGAAGTCCATCTTAACCAGGCCTACATAGGCAGCATCTTCCATGTAGTACTGAGCAATGATGGTGCCATCATTATTCCTCTGCAAGGGAATCATTTCTTCCATTGGCACGTCAGAAATAACTACGCCTGCAGCGTGCATACCAAAGGTTTTGTTGCAGCCTTCTAGCTTTCTTGCAAGATCAATTACTTGCTTAGCGTTATCGTCGGTCTGATAGACCTTCTTAAACTCAGGATGTTCTTCCACCATTTCATCAAGTGGCGTCGGCTTGCCGCGCACCACCGGCACCATTTTCGCTAGCTTGTTAGACTCACCAAAGGGAAACTCAAGCACGCGAGCAACGTCTTTAATAACGGCCTTAGAGGTCATGCGGTTAAATGTAATGATTTGAGCGACGTGGTCTTCGCCGTACTTCTCTGCACAATATTTGATTACTTCACCGCGACGTTCGATACAAAAGTCAGTATCAATATCGGGCATACTCTTACGCTCGGGGTTCAAGAACCTCTCAAACAGTAGGTTGTAGCGCAAGGGATCAATGTTAGTAATACCCAGAGCATAAGCGACGATCGAGCCAGCAGCAGAACCACGACCGGGGCCAACTGGAATACCTTTCTTCCGAGCATAATCAATGAAGTCGGCCACAATCAAGAAGTAAGAAGCGAAGTTCATGTCTTCAATTACTTTTAGTTCTCTAAAGGCTCGATCTTCGACCTCTTGAGTCCAATCGGGAAAGCGCTCGCGTAGACCATCGAATACCAGCCGATTGAGGAAACTCTCAGCAGTGTGCCCAGCTGGCACTTCAAAGTTAGGCAAACGTGGCTCGCTTGCCAGTTTTACCATTTCAACCTTATCAGCAATCTCAAGGGTACTTAAAATCGACTCTTCAATAATCTCAGTATCAAGGTGGTCGCGGAAGAGATAGGCCATCTCATCGCCGTTCTTGATGTATTCCCAACCAGTAAACTTCATGCGATTGGAATCGGTAACGTTTTTGCCCATCTGAATGCAAAGCAAGCAATCATGAGCTTTGGCATCTTGTTTATTAGTGAAGTGACTGTCGTTGGTGCAGGAGAGTTTGATATTGAGGGCACGGGCAATCTGCACTAAAGACCGATTGACCTTGCGGTCTTCTGGCATGCCGTGGTCTTGAATCTCAATATAATAATTTTCGCCAAAGGTCTGCTTGTACCAATCAGCCACTTCAAGTGCTTTCTGGTAATCGTCCTTGAGGAGATGCTGACAAAGCTCAGCACCAAGGCAGCCGGAAAGGATAATCAAGCCTTCTCGCTGGTCTGCAAGCATTTGCTTATTGATGCGCGGTTTGTAGTAGAAGCCCTGAAGGTGGGCACGAGAATTGAGACGGACTAAATTGCGGTAACCTTCTTTGTTGCGAGCAAGCATGGTCAGGTGATAAAGGGGCTGTTTAGCCGATTTATCTTTGATATCGCCATCAATAATGTAAGCCTCACAGCCAATAATAGGCTTTAGGCCCCCAATTTCTTGACACTTTTTGGTCAGCTCAACAGCACCGTACATGACACCATGATCGGTGATAGCAACAGCAGGCATATTTTCTGCCTTGGCTTTCTTCACCAGATCTTTGATCATGGTGGCACCATCAAGCAGGCTATATTCCGTGTGCAAATGCAGTGGTACGTATGGGCGTGGGCTCATCATTCTCCTGGCAGGCTATCTAATATCCCTAATTCTAAGTAATTCCCCCTATTAACAACGTCCAACCGCCATCTAAAGTTCAATGAACTTAGTCAAAATTCGCCAAATTAATGCAAAAAAACCAAAACAGGAAGGCTACGCCTTCCTGTTTAATAGCTTTTTCTAACGCCAGGCCAGTTAATTGGGGGTCTTGCCAGCAGACTTACCAACAGCTTTAAACTATTAGCTCTTTCAAGTGAGAAGTCAATCTCGAACGTGAAACCCGTCTGCGCGATACCGTTGGCCTGTGTGATACTGCTGAATCAGTTTCGACTTCAACCGGATACTCTTTCAACATTACGTCAGTAACTTCTTCAAGCTCAAGCTTAGCGATAGCCTGCCTGAACCACATTTGCAGGCATCGTCTTTCATCGTTTGAGAGGGTAGTCTCGTTCATTTTATGCTCTCCTTAAGGCCAATTAGGGGAATTGCTGCGCAACACATATACGCTTCAATCTCTTTCAAGCGCTTGAACACTGCATCCTTTCCCGTTGAGCAAGCATTGGGAGGGAGCATCTGTTCCGCTTGTCCTTAATGCCATTATGAGTGCTTCTCAAGAGGAAGCAATGCTTGACATTTAATGTTGAGATAAACAATCACTAACCATCAGCTTTTCTCTCAGTAAAAAAAAGGAATTATGCGAAAGACGCCGGGCGGAAGGCTCACTGGTTGGGGCTCTTGCGTACTCTCCATTTTTTCAATACGCCACCCCATGAAAACCAAAATTCCAGGCAAAGCAAGGAGGGGAAACCAGGTCAGGTGAGAAAACGCCAATCCAGAGGCTAGAAATATGACACCTAGATAATGAGGATAGGCAATTTTTTTGATTTTTTTCGGCGCCACTATGCCAACGACATACAAGTAAGCACCGACAGCTGCCAATATCCATCCGATATACGCCACCCAGGGAAGCTGGTCGTAGGTACCGAAAAGGGCTAACTTCATACGCATGCAAAGCAAGGCGCTAGTAAGGTAGAGAGACCCATATGTGAAAAACCCTATTCGCTCATTCCATTCGCTCACATTCACAGGCTTTAGCCAGCGCGCGATCGTCTGCGGCGGCCCCAAGGAACCAGCCACTAAAGCAGTCAAGAAAACAATAAAATAGAAAACAAACTGCCCAGTGGTGAGAAAGCCGATAGGCAAGGGCTTGGCCACACCAAAGGCCGGCACAGCAGTGAAAGCCACCACAAGAGCCAAACATAACAAGCCATTAATGGCACGATGAAAGAACATGCTCACAAAACCTTGCCAAAGTCCGCCACCAAATGCAGTAGCACATCCGAATTTCTATCAAATTAAGTATAAACCAAGCGATAGCTAGGGATCAGCCCTTAGTCTAAAATAGAGATCCGCGTTCTCTATATTCATCCTTATATGCACACAGTGAGGCCAATATGAACCAGCTCCCTCCCGTTCCGGCAATAGGACTTACTCTAGCTGTTCCAAAAGAACGAGTAGAACAAGCAATTGACGAAATGATTCTCCGCGGCCGCAGCCTGTTGCAACGAAAAGCTGACTCAAGAGAAATGATGGACCAACTCAAAAGGCAGAACTGGGACTGGGTTGTGCAGACTTCCAACTCCTTAAAGGAGTACTTTTCATCCGAGAGCGTTTCTCTTTACTTCGCCTCCAATGTCTATATCCAGCCAAGCCTCAAGCTCGATGAATTTGAGCGCGACCTAGATGAATTTCCACCAATAGTTATGGGTAGACTCGATCGTCTCAACGGTTTCCGCAAAATGGTAGCAGTGATTCCAGAGCCTCCCTGCGGGGACTATATAGATGCCCTGGTTCATCCCCGCATCTACCACGCCGCCTGGAAGGCCTTCGAACTTGGTCAGCATGGTCAAGCGATAGTTCTTGCGGTCAAGGAAATCGAGGACGCTATAAGCCTTCTCGTTTCTGGCAATATCAATGCCACAGGAGTCGAATTGGTTCGACAAGCATTCGATCAAGAAAACGGACCACTAGCAAGTCTTGAGTCTACAGCTCAAGAAACTCTTGGGATTTCAGATTTACTGGCCGGATTCTTTGAACGCTATAAAGGTCTACCTGGAAACGCTCCATTTAGCGTAGCCCAAACAGCTCGGGTACTCTCACTAGCCAGTTATCTAATGTCTACTCTAGAAGCTATTCACCCCAGACAGGCAGAAGGAGCCGAAGAGCAGGCACCACCCGAAAAACCATATGAATTTGAGTTCCTCAAAGAATAGTCTGCGGTTGCCATCCATTGGCGTAACGAACCAACCGGGTCAACCAGCCCGGCATAAGATGGGCTGATGAGGTCAACTCTGTAACTTCATCAGCACTTAGGGAGGCCATTGCGGCTTTCACAGCCCTTCTATCGCAGCGCTCTTTACCAAGATACCAAAGGGAGCGAATTGCTTGACCCAAGGGCGAATCACCCAGAGATATTTTTCGAGCAGAGAAGTTCTTCAAGCAGATTTTCTGGTCCACAGACTGAAACGAGCTACTCACTCCATAAACAGCAAAAGTAGGGCCGTCGCTGCCGCAGTGTATTAATCCTAATTTCTTGGCAATATCTTGACCATGAACAGCCACAGTCTTCTTAAATACACTGGCTTTAAAGGCAGCAACTGCAAGAGGCTCTAGAGCCTTTGGCTGGTCAATTCTTAAAGTAAACACGCCCCAAGCAATACGCGTCAAAAACCCGCATTTGACGAGTCGATAAAGTGCTTGATCAACTGCTTCTCGAGTGCCAAATTCAAGAACTTGGCGCGTCGCAAACCAGCAATCTGGAGGTAAGCGATTGATAAAGGCCACAATGTTTCGGTGACAGCTCATGGTTCCACCTCGCGTCTAGGGGCTATTCTTAGAAACGCAAAAGGGTGGAGAAGAGTTCAATAAATAGATAAAAAGTTCGATAAAATCTCGACTTAGTAGCGAGGCGAACTTTAGAAGCACCATATATAGTGTTAGATTTAAATCGCTTTTTCTAACATGGAGTCCGTTGTTAGAATTAAATCTTCTCTTTCCAACACGGATCCGCCGTTAGATTTAAATCGCTTTTTTTCTAACACTAAGTCCGCTGTTAGATTTAAATCGCCTTTTTCTAACACCGAGTCCGCTGTTAGATTTAAATCGCATTTTTCTAACACCAAGTCCGCTGTTAGATTTAAATCGCATTTTCTAACATGGATCCGTTGTTAGATTAAAATCGCATTTTTCTAACACCGTGTCCGCCGTTAGATTTAAATCGCCTTTTTCTAACACCAAGTCCGCCGTTAGATTTAAATCGCATTTTTCTAACACCAAGTCCGTCGTTAGAATTAAATCGCATTTTTCTAACACCGAATCCACTCAACTCTAGACGCTCATGCTGACTGAGGAGCACTAAGAGCCCGCAATGCAAATCGTACGAGTTCTTCTGCGCTATCGGCCTCAATATTTTTCTCTTTTGCTTTTTTCAAAGCAGCATGAATTTCGGTAGCGGTATAACCAAGATTAGCCAAAATCTCTGTCACTTCCTCAAACACGGCAGACTTGCTTGCAAATGGCTCTAGTGGCTTGCTTCCAAGAGTATGTGAGAATTCTTCCATCTTGGTTTTCAACTCAAGAATTATTCGCTGCGCAACTTTTGCACCTACGCCAGGAGCCTGCGAAATCATTTTTTGATTTTCGCTAAGTACGGCCTCAACCAGAGTTTCAATCCCAAGCGTACCAACAAGACCAAGGGCGAGCTTCGGTCCAATTCCCGTGACGGACTGCAATAAATTAAAGAGCTGCCGTTCACTAGTATCCCTAAAGCCAAAAATAGTCCACTCTGTCTCTCGAATAGCAATCGATGTATAAACAGTGACCGTCTCGCCGACTTGACCAAGAAGCAGCAGCGTGGAATGGGCCACAGAAAGCTCATAGCCAACATCATTAACGTCAAGAACCAAGCGGTCTACTGGCCCGCCAGAAATCTCTTTAGTAACGATGACGCCTTTCAAATATGCCAACATTATAGGTAGCTTTTCCTTAACCGAAGTATGCCATTACGGGTGGTGACTGAGGCAATCGGGGGACGAAAGGCAAGCTCTATTCAGCCATTAACGTCATATTGCCACCACTACTGTGGGCATGTTCGACAGCAGCTCTTCCATGAGACATCAGAAGCTTACCCTCATCGTCCATATGTTTCGCAAATTGGCAAATGCCTACAGAAACAGTAACGCTCTTTGACTCAGAACCAACAGTTAAAACTGATGCCGCCACAGAAGTGCGCAAACGTTCTGCCACCTCAATAGCCCCTTCTTTTGTAGTACAGGTGAGGACGACAGTAAACTCAGATGTATTTGTGCGTACAACTATGTCTGACTCACGCATCTGCTTGGCAACAATTTGCGCCACCTGGCTAACAACGGTGTCGAAGGCATCTGGCCCCAAAGACTTAGAAAGCTCTTGGTGATGGTCAATTTCTAGAATAACCAAAGAAAACGGCACGCTATAGCGCTTAGCTTGACGAATACCAATCTGCATAAATTCGTCTAGATATCGACTGCTCTTGAGTTCGGTCAAAGCATCTGTCAATGAAAGCTCTTTTAGTTGAGCTTCTTTGCGTCTTAGCTCATCACGCAGAGCTTTCTCTTTCAGCACGCTCTTGACACGTGACAACAACTCATTGGCTTCTACCGGCTTGAAGAGGATGTCTTCATTGCTGGCACCGTCACCAGAAAATGTCGGCAACGGCTTATCTCGTGCGGCCAGGAAGACGATCGGAATAGCCGAGGTCTTATCGTCAGCTCTAAGGCGGTTATAAACCTCTATGCCGCCCATCAAGGGCATATGCAAATCTAAAATAATGGCATCGGGCGTGCGAACTTTACAGGCAGCAATTGCTTTGAAGCCGTCATTGGCAATACTGGCTGCATAGCCAGCCTTTTTGAGCACCTCACTCAAAAGAGTGGTGATTGATTGCTCATCGTCTACGACCAGGATAGTGTTGCTTTTCACGTTCAGATTCTAGTAACCAGGAATTCCCGAACGTTGATAATAGCTGGTTGACTTCAATTCAACAACTTATGCAGGCCAGTTGTTTTGAATTGTTGGAATTTTCAACCTGGGATCGTCAAAGGCGCACCCAGCTTCAATTAAGGCAATGTCATCGGCAACAATCTGCCAACAGGCCGTCAGTTCAAGACCGGCACTGGTGGGAAGATACGCCTCTAAACGTCGATTTCCCCGAACTAACAATTTCAGGGCACCCTTGACATTTTCGCGGCGCAGATGATAAAAAGCCACGGCAATTTGAATGATTCCTTGAATCAATTCTTTGTGAGGAACATCCGATTTAAGAGTTTGCCAATACTCTTCGAGAGTCTCATGACATTCATAAAATTCTTGACGATTAAACTCGGCTATCCCGAGATGAAAAGTTGGCGATTCTATATTCATATACTTTAGATTAACTTGGCCACGATCAAGACCGTCGACGCACTTGCTACATTGGCCAATTCGGCCCGAGCCAGAGTAATAACCTGCTCTTGATCCAACAAACCAGAAAGGTCGACTATCTTGGCACCGAGCAGCAAGATCATGCTCGGTATAGTCTTACCAGCATCTCCCCAGCTCGCATGAGCCTCAATCAAACTTAAGATGGCAGCTTCAGCTTCTTCTTTCAATGCAGCCTTGGCATCGCCGTTACTAGCTTGCAGCCGAACTATGCCATCTCTATCAAGAATACGCAGAGCTTTCTTTGGCGCTGAGAAGAGATCAAGAAGCCCAGTGTGAGACTTACG
>CAJXZK010000054.1 GCA_913063055.1 uncultured bacterium | reverse complement strand
ACCCTAAACTTAAAGCCGCTCAGTTCAACTTCTATCTGCGCACTCAAATCAGCAACTAGCTGAGCTGGTCCCTCAACTTGAACTATCAGCTGACACTCAAAATTGCCTTGATTTTCTACCTCAACTATCTCAAGAGCCGACAGGGGCAAACCAGAAGAGAGCAAGCGAGCTGACACCGCCAGTAGTTCACTTGAATCGTTCGACTTTGACCTGGCAGAAAAGCTGGCGACAGCCTCGGGAATGGCAGCCAGACGCAAATAAGCTAGATAAGGAAAAGCAAAGGCCCCGCGGCAACCAAGCACTAATTTAGTAACATCAAAACCGGTGACATTCTTCACCACACGGCCGCCACTCTTAAGCACCAAACCCTGAGAGTAGACCGATTCAAGACCAAGTATTTGACTGCGCAAATAACCGAAGCCCGTTTCTAAGTAGCCTCCATCTCCCGTCAAAAGCAGATCTATCAAAGCCACATTGTTAGCGTTGGCCCCCAAATCCACAGGAAAGCGTTGGCCAAAAGCACTAAGATGCTCATTGAGCTGGCCTATGGTTAGGCCCGTTTCACAGGCGATCACAAGGTCACTTTCAACATGCTCGCGAACCGCGGTAAGTGCTGAAAAGTCAATGAAGACATTTTGCTTGCCTTCTTGCAAAGCCTCAAAGTGAAGTAGACCGGGAAAGAACACAGGATTGGGAAAATCGGGCGTCGCCGAGAGGCGCAGAACCGCACTAAGCTCTTCGCTGCAGCGAGGTTTAACTTCAAACCAGCTCACTTCAACGCTGCCAAGTGCCTGAACACCTTTTCTTACGATCAAGCTCTCGAACAAATCAATAGTTACAGAATCAGCTGCCATTTATAGATGATATGGCAAAAGCAGCAAGCAGCACAATATAGCCAAGGCATATACCAGGCCAAAAGGTTTAGCTGCAAGTGCTAAAATCCTGAGCAGATAAGGCTTCCAGAGATAGAAATTTTATGGCGCGTTCACTGGTTTTGATATCCGGCTACTACGGCTTCGACAATCTCGGCGACGAAGCCATACTAGAGCAACTACTGAGCGAAGTTAAAGCAGCCAGTATCAAGCCAGATGACATTGTTGTGTTGTCAAACAATCCAATCAAGACGAGAACACAATTTGCCGTGCAAACTGTCAATCGCTGGAAGTTGAAAGAAATAATCGCGCTGCTCCCGCGGACAAAGCTCTTCATTAGTGGTGGCGGCGGCCTCTTTCAAGACACCGACTCGCTCAAATCAATTGTCTACTATGGCGGGCTAATTACCCTAGCGCGCCTCTTCGGCAGCAAAATACTAATCTATGCCCAAGGTCTAGGACCGCTCAACAGGTCGATCAGCCGCAGCCTTACCAAACAATTTTTGCAGCTTGCAGACCGCATTTCGGTACGCGACGACAATTCTTATGCTCAGCTTGAAGAATGGGGACTCAAGGCAAAAAGCATACGAACAGCAGACCCAGTCTGGACCCTTGAAAGATCTGCCCCGCCGCAGCCGGTGCAAGACCTCCTAGATCAATACGGCTCGAGTACCAGACCAAGACCAAGCCTCATTGGTATTTCGCTGCGCAGCGGTGCTGGATTTACCTCAGCCCATCTGCAGAAACTTGTCGAAACTATAGAGGCCACACTTGATTCGTCCGCCATTTTAGTGATGCTGCCTCTGCAAGATCAGCAAGACCGCCCGATTTTGCAATCTTTTGTTGACTTGTGGCAAAGCAAAAAACGCACCGTGTGGTTGCCGCCGCACCAAGATCTCTTACCGAGTCAGTGGTTATCATTGCTAGCATCACTCGATATGGTTATCGGTATGCGCTTACACTCACTAATTATGTCTTTAGCTAGCGGCAAACCAGTGATTGGCATATCGTATGATCCTAAAGTTGAAATTGTATTGAAACAGTTCAAACAACCCAATCTCACCTTTACCAGAAATGAAGACAACCATGATAGCCAGTCTTGGCCTGCCACCATTAAAGCAGCCCTATCAAATTACGATGAGCTAGCTGCTGCCGCCAGCCATCAAGCCAGAGACTGCAAACAAATGGCTTGCCAGAACGGTGCACTTATAGCTAAAATTCTCGCGTCTTAACTAAATACCTATACTACAGTTGATACCACTAAATAACATGCCATTGCCAGCAGTAAAAAGCAGAGACCACGTACTCGGTTATCCCGTTGATCTAGTCAGCGAGAGCGCTGCCATTGAAGTGATTGAAGAGGCCTGGCAAAAGAATCAATCTCTCCATGTCGTAACGATTAACGCCGAGATGGTTGTAGCTTCGCAGAAAGACAAAGAACTTGACCGCATTATTCGCAACGCCAATTTAGTCGTGCCCGATGGAGCTGGTGTAGTCTGGGCCTTGCGCTTAGCCGAAGCAAAAAATTCTAAAGTACAAAGACTCCCCGGCATTGAACTAGCTGCCAGTGCTCTTGCCAGCGCGGCCAAGTTAGGTCAAGAAGTAGCCTTGATCGGCGGCAGACCAGAGGTGATGAATAAACTGATAGAAGAACTGCCAAAACTTCATCCTGGTATCAAAATAGTGGCTTATCAAAATGGATTTTTCGACAAAGCCGAAGAACAAACAATTCTTGAAACTATGGCAGAGAAAAGGCCTAGACTGATTCTTGTTGCCATGGGCGTACCGCGACAGGAATTTTTCATTGACCGCTACAAGCACCTATTTCCGCAAGCAGTGCTAATTGGTGTTGGCGGCAGCTTCGACGTTTGGACTGGTTTTGTTAAGCGGGCACCTTTAACCTTTCAAAAATTTCACTGCGAATGGCTCTATCGCTTACTCAAAGAGCCATGGCGCTTAAGTCGCATGGCGCAGTCATTGCCCAACTTTGCCTGGCAAGCACTTGGTGAAGTATTGGCCAAGCGCAGCGGCAGAAAATAGCCGAATTTAAACGAGAACAAGATGCTATTCGGCGAAACATTCAAAGCTCTCAGTCAACAAGACCGACTGAAACAAGTCAAAGAGATTCCTTTGCGCAGTTTGGCCCACCTTGGTGATGCTGTATTTGAATTGTTCGAAAGAGAGCGTGAACTGCTGGCCTCAGTTACAGTAAAAAAACTGCACGATCAAGTTGTCTCTAGGGTGAATTCTAAAGAACAAGCCCGGCTAATTGAGATACTTAAACCTAATCTCACAGAAGATGAACTCGACATTGTCAGACGCGCTCGCAATCTAAAACCAGCGGGCTTTCGGCGTAATGTCGAACAGGCTGTTCTCAGGCAAGCAACGGCTTTTGAAGCCCTGATCGGATATCGTTTTCTTACCGACGAGGCAAGGCTTAAGGAACTACTTGATTTGACTGATTTGAAATAGGCAAGTACAGCAAAGTGTTCAATTAATGCGCTAAACCTTAAGGATAGGTTGTAATGCGAAAAGCCCCCTTTATCTAATGCTAAGTTAGATTTCAGGAAGAACCGCAATTGCAGTGAAATAAATATCGTGTCAATTAAGACAGAAGAAATCTATCGCACCCTTCTGCTTAATTCTGCTGACGCTGTTGTAGTGACAGATATAGCGGGATTAATCACTACCACTAATCCATCTTTCGCCAAGCTAATTGGCGCAGAGATAGAAGAAATTGTCGGCCACCAGATCGCCACAATGGTTGACTGGCATGGCCACGAAGAGACAGATAATCACAAAGAATCGCCTAAAGAGCAAGGCAAAGAATCTGGCGAAGACGAAAGCGATCCCAAGCCAGTAACGGTGTTAACCCGTGCCGGTGTTGAATTCGTTATGCCAGCCTCTCGCTTTCCCTTGACAGACTCGTCGGCTAAATCAGGAAAATCGACAGAAGAAAAAGAAGAAGAAGAGAAGCCCTGGGGTTACTTGACGATTATTTATGTGATTCAGGCAAACTCATTGCAACAAGCCCAAACTGAGTTTGTTAGTACCGTCTCCCACGAATTGCGCACTCCCCTTACTAGCATCAAAGGTTTTGCCGATACTATTCTAAGAGCTGGGGATAGACTAGATGTATCGCAACAGAGGCGCTACGTTGGCATCATAAAAGATCAAGCAGATCGGCTTACAAGGCTGGTAGAAGACATTCTTGCCGTTTCTAGACTTGAATCGAAAAAGCTACAACTCACTATTCGTGCCATAGATCCCCGCGATGCCATCGAAAGAGTGCAGCAAAATCTAACTGACAAAGCCAAGAACCACAAAATAATAGTCAGTGTTCCCGCCGGTCTTACCCCAGTATGGGCAGATGCTGACAGGTTAGAGCAAATTCTGACAAACCTCATTGATAACGCCATCAAGTATTCACCGGCGGGCACCACCGTTACTATCACAGCCAGAGGGCTGGAAAAAGAAAAAGAAAAAAACAATTCCTCCGACGTTGAAATGGTTGAGTTCTCAATTAGCGATGAAGGTGTCGGTATCCCCGAGGAACACTTGCCTCAAGTTTTTTCGAAATTCGGCCGTCTTGACAATCCTTTGGTTAGACAAACAGAAGGCACCGGATTGGGTCTCTATATCACCCGCTCGCTATGCCTGGCCTTAGGCGGCCAAATTAGCGTGGCTAGCCAACCAGGCAATACAACTTTTACAGTGAAGCTGCCAGCCGCGACATTAGAGCAACAAGCAGCCAGAGGGAGGGACTAAATGCTCCTCCCCACCCCCGTCATTCTTATTATCAATCAAGCAAGGCAAGCTGCTGAATTTTCATCGGTATTAGAAAAAACAGGAAGTAAAGTTCACGCCGTAACTTCCTTTGAAGAAGCAAACGAGCTACTCTCTTTCCTTCATCCCGATATTATTATCCTGCCCAACCAACTCGATGGCGTTAGCTCTGGAGATGGCAGACTTTATTGCCAACAGATTCGCGCCACACTAGCGCCACCACGGCCGGTGCTAGTTCTGCTGCATCCATCTACTGATGTAACCGAAAGAATCAATGCCTTTCGTTATGGTGCTGATGATGTGCTTGGCGATCCAATCGACAAGAATGAGCTGGCAATAAGAGTTCTAGCCCATTTGAGACGAAGGCAAGAAGAGTTTTCCAATCCATTAACCCAATTACCAGGGCCAAATCTAATTCGTCGAATGCTCGAGCAATGCCTCTACTCAGACAAGGCTTGGTCGGTTATGTCACTAGATTTAAACAAGATTCGAGTCTATAACGAAACCTATGGCGATCTGGCCGGGGACCAACTGATTAAGGCGCTGGCAGCAATCTTGCTCGATTGCGCAGACGAAACCGAATTTGTCGGTCACCTTGAAGCTGATGACTTTATCATGGTGACAAGGCCAGAAGTGGCAGAAAGAAAAGCCGAACTAATCTGCCAGCAATTTGATAATGTCAGCTCTCGTTTTTATCCCAAGGGCGACATTGCTAGAGGCTATCTAATCTCTACTGGCCGCGGTGGTATTCGCCGCAGAGTACCATTAATCTCAATTGCTATTGGTATCGTCAGCAATACCGTTAAAAAGTTCCAGTCATACATCGATGTCTTAACCACAGCTCGCGATCACCGCAATGTAGCAAAACAAAGACAGGGCTCATTCTGGGTTTCAGATAGCAACATAGAAGAAGAGCTGCAGGCAGCAAGCTCCGGTCAGGGACAGAGTCTCAATCAAAACGGCACAGTGCAAAACAACTCGGATCCAGCAGCTCTAATTAAACATATTTCCCGCATCTTAGTGGTAGAACCTGATGGCGCTATGGCTTGCTTGCTACAAGAAACCCTGGCCCTTGAGGGCTATGTCGTGCAAGTAACAAGCTCAGCCGACGACGCCCTTGAGCTGGCCCGCTTCGAGCCACCAGACTTGATCTTGCTAGAGTCAAACTTAATCGATAGAAAAATGGATGGCTGGAACCTCTGCCGCGCCTTGAAAGCCGATGATGTATTGTCGAAAATCTGGATCGTGATGGCCACCTCTCATCCGGACCAATCCTTAGCTCTGGAAGCTGGCGCAGACTTATATCTGCCTAAGCCTTTCGATATCCCGAACTTACTCAGTGAAGTCAGTCTATTGCTACGCTCGCGAGTATAGATAGAACGCTTCAGACCACACTGGCCTTATTAATCGAAGACAAAATCCATTCGGCCGCTTCAACAATTGAACTGGCCTGAAAATCAGGTTTAACTGGCCATTGATAGGCACCAGACTGAACATCTTTGCCAAAGCCAGTTTCGACCAGAATACCCTTGACATGACAGTTGACGGCAAGATCGACATCGGTAGCTTTGTCACCAACAACAAAAGCCAGGTGCCTGCTTAGCTGCGGATGGTCTCGATAAGCCTGCTCAACCAGACCAGGGCCAGGTTTGCGACAATCACAGGCAATATCGTAGGGCGCCACGACGCCGCCTTCTTCCCGCGACAGGTGGGGGCAATAGTAGATTGCATCAAGATGGGCGTTAGATAGGGCCAGAAGCTTTACCAAACGCTCATGCAAGGCATTTATATGACTTTCTGGATAGTAACCACGAGCAGCCCCAGTTTGATTGGTAACAAGAACGCAGGCTACATCCGCCTGATTCAATTTGGCGATCGCCTCTCCTGCTCCTTCAATCAAATTGAGATTCTCTACCTCTTTGATATAACCAGCTTCAACATTGAGAGTGCCGTCACGGTCGAGAAAGACCACCGGGCGAGAGCCAAGGGAGCTAGAGGAAGAGGTGAGATTGTTAGAAGGAATAGACATTCGAGGTTCTCATAGTGGAAAGAAATATTACTATTGTAAGTCAAAGGATATGTTACGATAGCTAGTAGTGTTTACCAATTGAAAAAATATGCGATTAAACGACGAAAACGCCTCTTTTCGATTTAACCAGAAGGGCCTGCGAAAATTCTTAGGCGATCTGGAATGCGAAATAATGGAGCTAGTATGGAAACTAGCTAATCCAACAGTGACTGTCAGAGAAGTATTTGACGCCCTAAGGCAAGATCGCGATATCGCCTACACAACCGTAATGACCACAATGGTGCGGTTGTCCGAAAAAGGTCTGCTAAAAATCGTAGACAAAATCGGCCTTGCCAATTGCTATATGCCCGAATACGAGAGAGAAGAATTCCTCACTACAGCTGTTAAATTAGTGCTAGATATCTTCACTAGCCAGTTTCCACGCGAATCTAGTGAATTTATGGAACAGTATCAAGCTAAATTGGCTAAAAAAGCACAACGCAAGAAATAGCGCTGAGCGAAATTACAGTTTGATCTATTGTTTGTAAATTAGCATTTCCATCATTTTAGCTTTGTTGCCAACTAAAGGCAGAGCATCAGAACGAAATGGTGATACTGGCATACCAGTCTTGCTAAATAGTTCTGCGACGCTATTATCGGCCCAGGCATAGCGACAATGCTCCGGCTCGGGCACCGCAGCGCTAGACAAATATAATGCCTCACCCTCGAGCCTTACCCTGGCCGGCTTAAAAATACCATCGGCACCGGCAATCTCGAAAGCCGTAAACTTCTTACCGCGCAGCTCAAGACCGCTATCAAGATAGGAAAAAGTCACCTTCAACTCCGGTCCAACCCGTTCTACCATGGAGTACCGAGGGGTAAGAGCATGTTCAACTTTATAAATTTGACCAGCTACCATTTGAGCTGCATTTTTTCCTACTGTGAGCTTATTGCTGCTATGCAATTCAGCATAATCAGTCACTTCAGAATTAAGTGTTGGCACCAAGAAGCAGTTTGGAACCATACTTGCCTTCTGCTGAGCTTCTCTGAAGTAGGCTGTCAAACTTGGCGCAATGGTACTTTTGGCACCCCAATTAGGCAACTGAATGATGAAGAATGCCATATCGGGAGAAAAACGCTTACGTAATTGCTGAGTCATAATGGCAAAAAGTCGAGGATAGAAGGTAAAGCGTTCTACATCGGACTCACCTTGATACCAGAGCACAGCCTTAAAATTGAGCCCGGCCATCGGAGCTAAATACTTCTCGTAGACATAACCTACCGGAGTTGCAGTCTTGGTATCAACATACTTTTCAGGAACCTCAGAAGCTGGTATCCAACTTTGAATGTTAGTACCACCAATGGTGCACTGCACTATACCAATCGGAATATCGTCCTTAACCAACTGTCTAAGCCTATGAGCAAATGCCACAGCCACAGCCGAACGATGTTCAATTTCAGGATCGTCTGCCTTAATCCACTTAAAGCCTTCACTGTCAAAATATGAGTCTTTCTCAGTACTACCCTCAAGGCTCATCTCTTTAGCAGTATTGAAAAATAGATCGATATGATCGCCCTTACTAAGGTTGAAAAACCTAGTCGTGGCGCTCTTCAAAACAGGCAAGCTCCGACAATCATTGGTAACCAGCGCTGGCAACAACATATTAGACTGACCAGCACAGAGAAAAACATCACCAGCCAGTACGTCTCGAATAGCTATGGTTTCGCCCGTGGAGGATATGG
Organism: uncultured bacterium; assembly: GCA_913063055.1. Lineage (GTDB taxonomy): Bacteria > Cyanobacteriota > Vampirovibrionia > Obscuribacterales > Obscuribacteraceae. Next base: position 18,369 of record CAJXZK010000054.1, on the reverse strand, counting down.
TGATGCTAAAAGGTGCACCTAAAGGATGAGCAGGGGCGACTACTCGCCATTTGCCCTTAGAGTCGGCGATAGTGGCAGTGACTACGCCCGCCACATCCACCTGAACCGCCGCACCAGCCAAAGCTTTGCCCGATACCACAATGGGCTTATCTCGTTGCACCACCATATGATCGGCAAAGACCGGCGGAACCATCAGTTTCTTAGCTGCGTAAGCTGGTGAAACAAACACGGCAAAAAGCAATAGAACTAAAAGTGAGGCCCAGGTGGCCTTAAGACGTAGATTCATATTTAGAGTTTAACAGTTTCATCAAAAAAAAGGAGGGAGCATTACGCTCCCTCCTCGTTATCATGCAATCGGAATGAACTCGGTCTTATTCGTTATCAGGAACTGGAGCGCCTTCAGGCAAGGTTGGAGAGGTCTTTTGGTGACGCTCTGAGCGACCCGATGAGTAGTGACGTTCATCAACTACAGTCGGTTCAACTTGGAAGATGTTCATGTCGCGAGGACCTTCAACCCGGCCGATATCTTCAGGAAGCTTGAGCTGACCTGGAGTACCTGGAAGGATGATTTCTGGTCTTACGGCAATCACAAGTTCACTTTCGTTCTTGCTGAATGCCTTCGAACGGTAGAGAGCACCAAGAACTGGTACTTCACCGAGAAGAGGTGTCTTGGTCAATTCACGACCGCTGTTGGTTGTGACTAAACCGGATAGGTAGAGTTCTTGACCAGGCTTGAGTTCAACAATGCTCTGAGTTTTTCTTGTGGTGAAACCAGGGATTGATGAAGCTGCAGAACCGAGAGTGAATGCTAGTTCGTTAGCGATGATTCTCTCTTCAGGAGAAATCTGCAGGTTGATTGTGCCGTTCTCTTGAAGCACAGGAATCATGTTTAGTCTCAAACCGAATGGTTCGAAAGTAACTGACGAAAGTGCAGCACCAGCCGTTGCGATTTGTTGAACGATTGGAATTTCACCACCAGCTAAGAACGATGCTCTTTCGCCGGAGATTGTCACTAGAGTTGGCTCAGCCAGTACTCTTGCTCTTCTGTTCGAGATAATACCCTGGATAGTTGGGTTAATCGAGAACGAACCGAGGTTTGAGATACCAGTGAAGAGGTTGAACAAGTTATTGGCGTTAAGGTTGGCACCACCGGGAGCACCAAGCAGAACTGACTGCGAAAGCAGAGCTGCAGCGCCAGCAACGATGTTACCTTGACCGACACCAGTTACATACGTAGGAGTCAAGAATGATACTGGTTGGACGATACCACCGGTACCATAGACCTGACTGCCTGGGAAGACGTTAGCTGGAGAACCTTGCAAGGTCACAAGCTGTGTACTCAAGTTTGGCGGAACAGGAGCGCCAGCTGCAGAGTTGAACTGTTGGCTCTGTCTGTAGCGAATACCGGTAGCTGATGTGAGAACGCTACCGTTAGTTGCGGTACCAGTACCACCAACACCGAAGTTGAAGTACTTACCGGCATAACCGATACCTAACTGCAAAGCTAATTCGCGAGCAGCAGAAGTATTCATTTCCATGAAAGTAACGTGCAATGCGATCAAAGGTACTTTGCGCACCTTGACCAAGCTTGTTACCCGGCCACCGTCGGAAGACATAACTTGGGCCTTGCCAATGTTGTTAGCAAGGTTACCGAAGAATGTGTATTTATCGACGGAGTTAAGTTGGGCTAGCTGACCTGTTTGGCCGCCGCCGCCGCTGGAAGTACCACCAGTCTCACCGATACGTCCGTTAACGATACGGCTATTCACTACTTGAATGTTCATACCGCGATCGTCCATGAAGACGTTCGAAGCAGCAAAGGCCTTAACGATTGATTCTGTGTGGTCTACGTCACCGGTCAAGAGCACTCGGTCAGAACCACCAACAGAGAAAGCCTTAACGATGATGCGAGGGTCGATTTCACGCAGTGTTGTCTGTAGCTGTGTGTAATCACGGCTAACTCGAAGATCTACGCTAATTGAATTACCAGCATCGTCCCAGAGAAGCATGGTGCATGTGCCTGGTGCTTTACCAAGCAATACCATTTGATTCTCAGAAACTACAACTGGCTCGGCAATGCCTGGGTCAGAAATAGAAGTACGAACGATTTTGTTCTTAAACTTGAAGGTTCTCGATTGAGAAACTTTCAAGTCGATAGCATTTGTTGTTTTGAACTCTTCAAGCTCTACAGTGCCTGTCACCACTGGTGGTATTGGCTGAGCGGTGACATAGGTGCTTTGGTCAGCAGCCTGGGCCACGACTTGATCTGGAGCATACTGCGCAGCAGCGGCTCTAGACGAACCACTGACAGCGCCAGAAGCTACTGGAGCTGCTACAGGCGTCTCAATCGGGCTAGCCGAGTGAATTGCCATTGCGGTACTAGAACTTGCAGCAGTACTGTCTGCTGGAAGGAACAACATGGCGTGACTACCGTCTACGGAGTCACTCTTTGTTACTGGTGCAGCTCTTTTGACCGAACTGACTTTCTGAGCTGGCTTAGACACTTTAGAAGCGCCTGCAGCTTGCGAGCTGGCCATTCTCTGCCAAATCGCTCCCTGCGGCTCTGCGTGTGCCGACAGCAAATTAGCTTGAAGTAGGACCAACGATAGACTAAAAGCTAAGCTCAACTGGGGCTTATTCATTCCACTCTCCCTCTATGAACTCCCGACCTGATTTCCGATTGCATTCGAATACTGGGAGCATTCATGGTAAAGCCGGCACGAGACCGACCAGTACAGAAGCTTAACACGACTGCTCAAGCAATGCACTAATCTTTTCGCACCAGGCACCATACATTCAACACTGACTTAACACTTCTCTCTTTACAAGCGTCAAAAGCAAGTAATAGCCGTCTTCTATGGTGTTTGCTAAGTTGAGCAAAAAAATCCAATGACAACCACTGATGGTGCACTATCGGTAATAGCAAGCATGTATGTCAAGGGAGTGTATATGCACTGAATCTTGAAAGATGAGCAAATTTCAAGAATTTTGCCAAAAAAAAGGAGCAGCTCATCGCTGCTCCTCTCTTCTAATGATTGATCGATTAGATCAACATTCGTTCTTACTCGTTATCTGGAACTGGAGCTCCATCAGGCAAGGTCGGGGAAGTCTTCTGGTGACGTTCTGCGCGACCACTGGTGAAGTGGCGCTCGTCGAGCACGGTAGGCTCAACTTGGAACATGTTCATGTCACGAGGACCTTCTGTACGACCGATTTCTTCAGGAAGTTTCAACTGGCCAGGAGTACCGGGCAAGATGATTTCTGGTCTGACAGATACAACAAGTTCACTTTCGTTCTTGTTGAATGCTTTGGAACGATAAAGGGCTCCGAGAACAGGTACTTCACCAAAGATTGGCAACTTAGCTACTTCTCTACCGATGTTGGTCGATACCAAACCGGCGATGTATAGCTCTTGACCAGGCTTCAGTTCAACAATGGTCTGAGTCTTACGGGTAGTGAAACCAGGGACCACACCAGTACCGTTAGCGAATAGAGAGAAGGAAAGGTTTGAAGCAATAATTCTCTCTTCAGGTGACACTTCTAGGTTGATGATGCCGTTCTCTTGCAGTACAGGAATCATGTTGATTCTCATACCGAAGGGTTCGAATACCACCGACTGTTGAGCAGTACCACCAGCAGCTACGGCTTGCAAAATTGGAATTTCGCCACCGGCTAAGAAGGAAGCACGTTCACCAGACAATGTCACTAGAGTTGGCTCAGCCAATACTCTGGCTCTTCTCGATGAAATTACACCTTGAACGGTGGGGTTTAAGGAGAAGATAGTGCCGTTGCCGAAGCTTGAGTTAGCAGTGAAGATGTTGGCTGCGTTAGCGGCACTAAAGGAGACACCACCAGGTGCACCAAGCAGTACTGACTGTGAAAGCAGACCGCTAGCAGTGATGATTTGTCCCTGACCGATACCACTGACCGAAGCACCAGCAGCATTCGTGCTGAAGAAGCTAACCGGTTGAACTACATAACCACTGTTGTTGAAGGTAGGAATACCTACGCCAGCAGGCTGCACTGGAGATACGGTGTTGGTGAGGACACCAATTGAAGGTGGGTTACCAGCAGCGTTAGTGGACGCCACTGTGGCGTTGCTAAGACCGTGGTAGCCACGTAGACCAGGTACAGATGTAAGTGGTGCTGCAGCAGTACCATTTTGTGAACCACCGATACCGAACGAGAAGGTCTTGTTCGACATACCGAAGCCCATCGATACGGCTAATTCTCTTGCAGCCGCAGTATTCATTTCCATGAACGTTACGTGCAAGACAATCAAAGGCACTTTGCGCACTTTAACTAAGCTAGTGACGCGGCCGCCGTCAGAAACCATTACTTGGGCTTTGCCAATGTTATTGGCGTTGTTGCCAAAGAATGTATAACGGTCAACTGAGCCGATAGTGGCTAACTGACCAGACTGACCGCCACCGGTTGCGGCACCACCAGTTTCACCAATACGGCCAGCAATAATGCGGCTATTGGCGACTTGGATGTTCATACCGCGGTCATCCATAAATACGTTCGATGCGGCGAACGCTTTAATGATTGATTCAGGGTGGTCAACATCACCAGTAAGAAGTACGCGGTCAGAGCCACCGACTGAGAAGGCTTTGACGATGATGCGGGGATCGATTTCACGCAGAGTTGCTTGTAGCTGCGAGTAATCGCGGCTCACACGCAAGTCGATTGAAACGGAGTTACCGGCGTCATCCCACAATACTAGAGTGGAAGTACCAGGGGCCTTACCGAGAAGAACTAGCTGGTTCTCAGCTACTACTACTGGTTCAGCAACGCCAGGATCAGAAATGGAGGTTCTAACAATCTTGTTCTTCAATTTGAATGTACGAGATTGCGAAACTTTCAAGTCAATAACGTTGGTTACTTTGTACTCTTCAAAATCAAGAGTACCTGTCACCACTGGTGGTATTGGCTGTGGGGTGAGATTAGTATGGTCAGCTTGAGCGAGCAAATGGTCTGGAGCAAGCTGGGCCAACATCTGCTTCGAAGAAGCAGTTGTCGCGGCGCTCGATGGCAGAGATGCTATGCGAGGGGCTGGTTGAGAAATCTCAGGTTGACTGGCCATGTCCGGGGCAGTAGCCGGAGAAAGATCCGCAGCTTCAACCGGAGCAGCACTTATGCTCTCCAGCGGCAAGCTGGGGTGAATCGTCAGGGCTGCTGCAGGGGCTGCACTGCCAGCACCGATGTCCTTACCTTTAGATAAGAACAACATTGCATGACTTGCATCAACCACATCAGCCTTAGCTACTGGCGCTTTCTTCGCAGCACTAGCTAGTTTGATATTTGTGGCAACTCTCTGAGTTGACCGGGACACACCTGCTCCTGCCGAGTTGGCAGAACTGGCCATTCTCTGCCAGATAGCGCCTTGCGGCTCAGATTGTGCCTGCAGCCAATTAGCTTGGAGCAGCACTATTGATAGGCTCAAAGCTAAGCTCAACTGGGGCTTATTCATTCCACTCTCCCTCTATGAACTCCCGACCTGTTTTCCGATTGCTTTCGAATACTGGGAGCATTCATGGTAAAGCCGGCACAAGACCGACCAGTACAGAAGCTTAACACGACTGCTTGGGAGATGCACTAATCTTTTTGCCAGGGCACCATACATTCAACATTGGCTTAACACTAAGCTATTTACAACCGCCAAAAAGCCAACCCAGCAGGGCATTGAGCCAATTACAAAAATAATGCCCAGCAGCAACTGACAACCAAATGTGGTGCACGATCAGCCATAGTAAATATGTATGTCAAGGGAGCGGATATGCCAGAACCATATCCAGGTGGCACCACCCGCGGGGACATGATTTTCTACTTATCTTTTAACCGATTGCCAAGAGGACCTGCGAGAACAGTCAGTAATTTGCAATCAATAAAAATTGTCTATCCACTGAGAAGGAAGCTAATATTGAATCGCCATTAAGGCAAAGCCTGTCAAGAGACTCTAGGCCGCAAGTGCCAGTTCTGAATGGTCCTATATAGTGGTATATTCTTTAAATAACTTACTAAAGAACTTAGTCAGGCAAATATTAGGCTAGATAAGGATAAAGCAGTGGATAACACTTCCGAACAAGAAAAGGTTCTGGTTGTAGACGATGAAGCTTCAATTAGGCGCATCCTCGAAACCCGCCTGAAGCTTGCCGGATACAACGTGGCAACGGCAGCCGACGGACAAGAAGCGCTGGAGCAGTTCAACTCATTCCAGCCCGACCTGGTCATCCTCGACGTCATGCTTCCAAAAATGGACGGCTATGAAGTCTGTCGCGAAATTCGCAAGACTTCTGATACCCCTATTATTATGTTGACGGCCGTCGCCGATGTTTCTAACCGCATTCAAGGTTTGGAAATTGGAGCTGACGATTATGTAGTTAAACCATTCAGCCCTAGCGAGCTAGAAGCTCGTATTAAGGCTGTTTTGCGTCGCACTGTTGAACGTCATCAAGAAGTTGGCCAGAGCAAGAGCTCGAATGTCATCACCATCGGCAACCTCAAAATTGACTTGAATAAGCGTCAAGTAACTCGCAAGAACGAAAGAATCCGGCTCACCGGGATGGAATTCAGCTTGCTTGAACTACTGGTCACCAATTCAGGCAAACCCTATTCTCGCGGTGAGATTCTTCAACAGGTATGGGCCTATCCACCTGACCACAGAATTGATACCAGAGTAGTAGACGTTCACATCAGTCGTTTGCGATCAAAACTAGAAGAGGATTCTTCCAACCCTGATCTGATTTTGACCGCTCGTGGCATTGGCTACATGTTCCAGAAAATCAACTAAATCATTAACTGATTTAAGAGCTAAAGAAAGAAGGCCCAGACAATTGTCTGGGCCTTCTTTCTTTCTATCTGTATTGGTCTTAAGTGCCAGACTTCCAAGAATTCATATACTCAGTCATTTCGGGAGTGAGTTTATCAATTGTCATACCCAACGACTTAAGCTTCAATGAAGCAATTTCTTGGTCAATTTCTAAAGGCAGGGTATGAACACCAGCGCTCAATTTGCCCTTATTCTTAGCCAGGTATTCAAGAGCCAAAGCCTGATTGGCGAAGCTCATGTCCATTACAGAGGCTGGGTGACCTTCAGCACAGGACAAGTTGACCAGACGTCCTTCGGCCAAAACATAGACTTTGTTGCCGCTAGGCAAGACAAACTCTTCCATCAATGGTCGAACTTCGCGACGCGACTTAGCCATTTTTCTTAAGGCATCAAGGTTGAGCTCAAGGTCAAAGTGACCCGAGTTACAGACAATAGCGCCTTCCTTCATCACGGCAAAATGAGCCTCATCGATAACATGGCGGTTGCCAGTCACGGTAATGAACAAATCGCCGATTGCTGCAGCTTCGGCCACAGGCATAACGCGGAAGCCATCCATAACTGCTTCAATCGCTCTAATAGGATCGACTTCAGTAACGATGACGTTAGCACCTAAGCCGCGTGCACGCATGGCGCAGCCCTTACCGCACCAGCCATAGCCTAAGACTACAACGTTGCGGCCAGCGACCAAGCGGTTGGTGGCGCGGATAATACCGTCAAGAGTTGATTGACCAGTACCGTAACGATTATCAAACATGTGTTTGGTCTGAGCATCGTTTACGGCAATGGCTGGAAACTTCAAGGCACCATCGCGCTGCATTGAGTGTAGGCGAGTGATACCAGTAGTGGTTTCTTCCGTAGAACCGATTACTTCCGCCACTTGCTCTGGACGCTCTTGCAAAAGAGTAGCAACTAGGTCGGAACCATCATCAATGATGAAGTGTGGTCTGTGATCAAGGGCAACATTGATATGACGATGATAGGTAGGAATATCTTCACCCTTGATGGCGAAAACAGACATATTCCAATCTTTGACCAGAGAAGCGGCCACATCATCTTGGGTGGAAAGCGGGTTAGAGGCAATGACAACGCAGTCGGCACCACCAGCTACAAGCGCCTTTGCTAAATTAGCAGTTTCGCTAGTAACGTGCGCACATACTGAAACTCTCAAGCCTTTGAATGGTTTTTCTTTTTCGAAGCGTTCGCGAATCATTTTGAGCACAGGCATATCGCCCTCAGCCCACTCGATTCTCTGCTTGCCAAGTGCGGCAAGGCCAATGTCTTTAATTTCTGTAGCCATGACTGTTTTATTACTCACCTAATCCCCTCCTAGAGCGCAGCCAAGATCGTAGCAGCACTTTACAAACATCGGCCCATCCATAGCCTTTCTTGAACGATCGGGCCAGATTAATAAAACTGCAGCCACAGTCAGGGTGAATAATTGGTCGTTTTCAAGGGAACATAGAAACTGTGAGAAGGGCCACAAGGCCTAACCAGCAGCAATTTACCGGTCTCAGTTTGTTGAGCTAGAGCTTATGGAAACCAGGGTAATCGCCAAAAGTCTGAATCTGAAATTGATAGCCATCCTGCTCGCTCTGGCGGTTAATTGTCAGGCTGCTCAGGCAATGCTGCTCTCTGGTCAAGTTGAAGAAAGGGCTGAGGCCCTGGAATCAAATCCAAATTCAGGTTCAAATCCAAATTCAGGTGCAAATCCCTATTCAAATCAAAATCAGGGCCAGATTCAGGCTCCTTTGCAGAGTCAACAAGGTCGCCCCGACCTGGCGAAGGGTCAGCCTTCCGGCAATACACAGCCCGGCCTCAACAAACCCACCACTAATTCATTCCCTGCTTCGTACCAGGGCGCCTGGTACTGCCAGACCACAGTGGTCGACTCCACCCTGCCAGCAGTGCTGCAGGGGCAGGTAATCGGCTCTGAGGTGGTCTTCTTCCTCAGCAAGGATGGCGGCATTCACGCTCGTTGGAACCAACCGGGTTGGGTTGAAACCCAATCTCAAGCAATTACCTTCAACGGTACTGAGGCTAAAGCAGACCGCACAACTTATTATTTCGGCGATAACATGCAGGGATCATGGGCCGCTCGCGCCCGAGACCAGTTCGCTCAAACCGGCCCAGACATAATCTCTGCTAAAAGTTATGTTGATCAGTACCTGGATGGTCAGTACCTAGGACGCTATCGCACGACTTCAGTTCTAAAGAGAAGCGGTGCGGCGCAAAATATGGCGAGCATGAACTAAAAGCTAAGACCCTCGCCCGCAGCACTTGAAAACAAGAGCGCCCCCTCACTTGAAGGAGCGCTCTTTCTATATCTATATATAGAAGTTATTTCGTAGCGGCAGCTAGGTGCTTCGCACCGGGACGATTTTGCCTAAACGACAGAGGCCCGCGGAATATCGCTTGAGTGCCAAGGTCATGCTCAATGCGCAGCAACTGGTTGTATTTCGCCGTACGCTCAGCACGACAAGGTGCACCAGTCTTGATCTGGCAAGTACCAAGTGCCACTGCCAGATCGGCAATGGTGGCATCTTCAGTTTCACCAGAGCGGTGAGAAAGGACACTACCATAGCCACTTTCACGAGCCATATTGACGGCATCAATAGTCTCAGTCAAAGTACCGATTTGGTTTGGCTTTATCAATATAGAGTTGGCGACACCAAGTTCGATACCACGCTGCAGTCTGGTTACATTGGTGACAAATAGATCGTCACCAACAAGCTGGATGCGATCACCCAGAGCTACTGTCATTTCCTTCCAGCCTTCCCAATCTTCTTCGGCCAAGCCGTCTTCGATACTGATAATTGGATAAGCATTGACCAATTGCTCATAGACCTTAACCATTTCCTTGCTAGTTAAAGATCTATTCTCTGTAGCCAAAACATATTTACCAGACGAATAGAACTCTGTCGAAGCTGGATCAAGGGCAATGGCTACATCAGAACCAGGTTTGAAGCCAGACTTTTCGATCGCTTCAATAATTAGCTCAAGGGCCGCCTCATTGGTTTTGAGCGATGGTGCAAAACCACCCTCGTCACCAACCCCGGTGCTAAGACCTTTTTTGTGAAGCACCGCTTTTAGTGCCTGATAAATCTCAGCACCCCAACGAAGACACTCAGAGAAACTATTAGCACCAAGAGGAACGATCATAAATTCTTGGAAGTCGACACCATCTTGTGCATGCTTGCCACCATTGATGATATTCATCATTGGCACAGGAAGTATATTGGCTGAAACTCCGCCTACATAGCGAAAGAGCGGCAAACCTAAGGCATCGGCAGCAGCCTTTGCAACTGCGAGACTGACACCAAGGGTGGCATTAGCTCCTAGCACCGATTTATTATCAGTACCGTCTAGCTTAAGCAACATGCGGTCTATTGCTGTTTGATCTACAGCATCCATACCGACGAGATTCTCAGCGATCAATTCATGTATATTATGGATAGCCTTGAGTACGCCTTTGCCGCCGTAGCGGGCTTTATCATTGTCTCTAAGCTCAACAGCTTCGAAACTACCCGTAGAGGCACCAGATGGCACCGCTGCTCTACCTATGGCACCACCGGCGAGGACAACTACAACTTCAACAGTCGGATTTCCGCGTGAGTCCAAAATCTCCATTGCCGATATTTCTTCAATATGCGTCATAACTTCAATACTCCTAAATCTCAAGAATGAGAGTGCAAGCGTCCGCTTTTATCAGAAAATGTTGATCTGATTTGCGAAGTTTTTTGCTGCGATTTACAAAGGTTCAAGTATAATCCTTTTCACGGGATTTAAATTTGGATAGAGAACTTATCGAAACAGCACGAAATCTTTCTCAATTTGTATCTGCTTCTTTTCAATGTAATAACTACTGCTTAAATTGTTCTCTTAAGAGAACCTAGAATTGACGGACAAGTATGGGCAACTTGCATGGCGGAAGTTTCCAGGCAATCCAGGAATACTTCCAACAGAAAGAATGCCGTTTCTGTTCTCACGCTTTCAAATCAGACGGAATTCAATTGCTCAGGGAAGAACCCGGAGTTCTTGTCGTCCGCGTAACCTGCAGCACCTGTGGACATCCCTTGGGCGTAGCCATCGTTGGCACAACTCCCAAACCACAGAAGCCTGTAGCACTTCATCCACGCGACTGGACAAAGCGTGACAAAGATAGGCTTGTAGGCATGCCGCCTATTACCTATGACGATGTGCTCAATGCTCACCAATTCTTCAAAGGGTTGGATACTGACTGGCACAAACTTCTACCAAAAGCCGGTAAGGCCAGCTAAAACTTTTCTCCACCTAATCGTTGTTGATAAAGAAATAGGTCAGGTTTATCCTGGCCTATTTCTTTGTTTTGGCCTAAAAGCCCCAGAATCTGGCACAATCAGAGAGCTAAAAGGAATATTCAGCTTGCTTGATAAGTCAGAGAAAACCAACAAGGGCGGCAAAACTAACATGTTTGCCACCGAAACACGCCTGGCGCCTATAATCGCCAAGAACAACCCTGACATCGAAGTAGCTTGGTATTTTCCCAACACCTACGAAATAGGCATGTCAGGGCTCGGCTATCAACTTGTATGGTGGCTTTTTGAACAACATACAAATGTATTGATACGTCGTGGCTTTACTGATATTGAAGAAGCCAATATTGAGCAATGCCAATTACTCGGCTTCACCGTTTCTTGGGAATTAGACTTTATCAATATTCTCAAGATCATGAGCGATAAGGGCATCGCTCACACTGCAGCAGGCCGACAAGAAGAGCAGTCGACACCTATTGTCTTCGGCGGCGGGCCCGTTCTCACGGCCAATCCCGAACCCTTCGCCGAATTCTTCGATGTCATTCTACTAGGTGACGCAGAAGCTATAGTGCCCGTTTTCGTGGCCGCCTGGCAAACGATAAAAGACCTCCCCGACCGCCGGGAAAAGTTGATTAAGCTTTCCCAGGTTCCGGGAATTTATGTACCTTGCCTCTACAAAGTCGAATATGAACCCTGCGGTCCGGTTCTTGCCATCACCCCTACTGATGCCAATCCGAGCAAGGTCGTAAAGCAAGTTTTCCCCACACCAGATGACTATGTAGCCCATACACAGATATTAAGTAGTGCCACCGCCTGGAGTGACACGTTTTTGATTGAAGTGGTGCGTTCGTGTCCGCAAGAATGTAGATTTTGCCTGGCCAGTTTTTTAACTCGCCCTTTTCGTGCCACCAATATCGACACCATCATCGAGAAAATAAATGGGGCGATGAAATATACAAAACGCATAGGACTGCTGGGCCCATCAGTAACTGAGCATCCCCATTTTCATCAGTTGGCAGAGCGACTAATAGATAGAGAAGACCTAGAGATGACAGTGGCCTCTGTCAGAGCGGATAGCTTGACTGTTGAAATTCTTGCCACCATAAAAAAACTTGGCCAACGCTCAGTTACTATCGCCATCGAATCTGGCTCAGAAAAACTACGCGCAGTAATGAAGAAAAATCTGTCAGAAGCGGAGATTTTCAAAGCTGTTGAGATGATTGAAGAAAGCGGTTTGAGCGGAGTGAAGTTCTACGGCATCGTCGGCTTACCCTACGAAAGCCAAAGCGATCTAGACCAAACCATTGACCTCATGGCCAGACTAAAGAAAAAGCATAAGCGCCTTAAATTTGTCTTTGGCGTCAGCTCCTTCGTGCCCAAGGCACAAACTCCTTATCAATGGGCAGGACGCGATAAAGACTGCCAGCGAAAACTAGAGTTTATTCGCAAGAATCTCTCAAAAATAGGCATCGAAGTGCGACCAGAGAGCCATAACTGGAGTGACATACAGGCTTTGATTTCACGGGGCGATCGGCGCTTGTCTACAGTTTTGATGGAGGTAGCCGCCTCTGACGGCAAAATTGGAGCCTGGAAGAGGGCCCTGCGTAACCTTGAAGGTCACATCCCCGATCTTGACTACTATGCTTTTAGAAATATTCCGAGCGAAGAAGTTCTACCCTGGACACATTTAGTGGACGACAGTAGGACGGCCTATTTGTTAAAACATGACCAAGCCTCCCAGTTAGCGGCCCATAGCTAATATCTATCAGGCTACAAATGGCCCACAAAAGAGATAAAGCAGATAAACTAGATGTAGAGATTTCGGGAGCGAGAGACTCATGAATACACCAGAGGCTGATAAGAAGGTAGCTGAACACGTAGCTAACCTTATTCAACCAATTAGAGACGATCTACTAAGCGGCGCTGCTGAAATTGCCCTCAGGGCAATTACTGTTTTTCAAAGCGTCCTATCAGGAGACCAGGTTTCGCCGGAGCAAGTCAAGAGCAATCTCACTTACACGGCCAAAAGTCTTATTGATGCCCAACCAGCCATGGCACCGCTCTTTCACCTTGGCAACGATGTCTTACTAGCCATCGAAAATGCCCAAACGGTAGAAGAGATTCGCAACCGCTGCGATACCGCCCTGGCTAAGTTCGAAAAAATGCTTTGTGCTAGTGCTTCAACCATTGCTGACATTGCCTATGATCTAATCGATCCAGGCGAGCTAATTTTTGCCTATTCCTTTAGCTCCACCGTAGTAAGTGCACTTCTAAACGCCAGGGCCAGAGGCCGCTTCTTTAGAGTAGTCTGCACCGAAGCAAGACCTAGTATGGAAGGGCGCAAGTTAGCCTCACGTCTCGCCTCAGGCGGTATAGAAGTAATTCACACATTTGATAATGCCATGGGCCTGGTGCTCGGTAATTGCAGTGCGGCCTTCATGGGCTGTGATTGCATCGCCAGACCGGGAGTCGTCAATAAAGTTGGTTCGTGGATGCTGGCTGTCGCCTGTCGAGAGTTGAATGTACCTTTGTACGCCCTTTCTGGCACCGAGAAATTTGTCACAGACGAGCGCCTCTTTGAATTTGAAAAGCACGAAAGGCCAGGAGTAGAAGTTTGGGACAACACGCCAAAAGGCGTCGCGGTGCTCAATCAACAATTTGACTTGGTACCCTTCAATCTACTTACTGGGCTGGTTACAGAAAAAGGCATTCTTAAAGAATCAGATATAGAACCCTATGTCTCCAATTTTTCGGTACACCGCTCACTGACACTGGCTGCGCTCTAGCCATGTTTGCGAGATAGACTTTGCAATTTCATTCAGAGCACTGGGCGGCGATTCTAGTATTCTGGGTCACCGTGCTACTTTGCCTCCTGGCTCTGCACTATGACTTCATCAAAGATGGTAAGAAAGTTGGACGCTACATAGTCTCACTATTCTATTTTGCCATAGGCATAGTAGCCGCCGCCTTATTTGGCTTCTTTCTTACAGCCCAGCCATTTGAGCTAATAAACCTACTGGCCATGGGCGTCTTCATCGCCGGCCCAATATTTTTAGTGATGGCACAAGCTGCCGCTAGAAAAAACGAACTTGTAAAAACAGCCAATACACTTCTCGTTCTAGCACTGCTCGTAGTGGCAATCTCGATTGATACATTTATAGTCGAGCCCCATTGGCTAGAAGTGACAAACGTCAAACTATCAAGCAGCAAAATAACCAAGAGCATAAAGATAGCTGTCCTCTCCGACTTGCAAACAGATCAAATAGGCGACTACGAAAAAGCAGCGGTTGCCAGGGTTATGCAAGAAAAACCAGATTTGATTCTTTTGCCCGGCGACTACATTCAGTGTCTAACTTGGCCTGAGCAAGTTAAATGGCAAGGCGAACTGACCAAGCTTCTCAAAGAGGCAAAACTTTCCGCACCACTTGGCGTCTATGCCGTACAAGGCAATGTCGAAGTTGACGGTTGGCCATCAATATTTAAAGGCTTGCCGGTTACAGCTATGCCTGATACGAAAACAGTAACCACTGGAGAGTTAGCCATTACTGGACTGAGCTTTGCCGACTCTTTCAATCAGAATGTCAAAATTACAGCCACCAAGCCATTTCACATAGTTATGGGCCATGGGCCTGATTTCGCACTGGCAAAGCCGGAAGCGGACCTTTTGGTAGCCGGTCATACCCATGGTGGCCAGGTGCAACTGCCACTATTTGGGCCACCGCTAACATTAGCGGCAGTTCCTCGTCATTGGGCCCAAGGCACAAAAGAGCAAGAAGCTGTCGAAACCAAGCCAGGCACAACCCTAATTTTATCGCGAGGAGTAGGCATGGAGCGCTGCTACGCACCAAGAATGCGCTTTCTCTGCCGACCACAACTGATCTTTATTGAACTAACACCCAAACCCTGAAGTTATGGATAGAGTCCACGTAGGCGTCTAGCTTCAACAATACGCTCAACAGCAATACTCATGGCTGACATGCGCAGAGTCAATTTCTGGCTATCGGCCACTTCGAATACTTTGGTGCAGACGTTATTAACCAGGCCTTCAAGGCGCTGATAGACTTCCTCTTCGGTCCAGAGTAAGCGCATTAAACCTTGCACCCACTCAAAATAGCCGACAGTTACGCCGGCAGCATTGGCAAGAATATCAGGCATGACAATTACGCCCTTACCATCAAGGACGTCATCGGCATTTGGCGTGGTTGGCGAATTAGCACCTTCCACAACAACTTTACACTTGAGACGATCAGCATTACCAGCGTGAATCTGGCTTGATACTGCGCACGGTGCCAGGATATCGCACTCTAGTTCGAGCAGCTCTTCATTGCTGACTTTGTCAGCATGGGGATACTCGTACATGGCGCCATTCTTATCGATGAAAGCCATGAGGTCTTCCACATCAAAGCCCTTAGCATTGGAAAGACCACCGAAGGCATCTGATACACCGACGATTTTGAATCCAGCCTTACTCAAGTTACGGGCAACAGAAGAACCAACGTGTCCCAGGCCTTGAATAACTACAGCTGGAGAATCGCCTTTGAGCTTAGCAAAAGTAGCAGCCCGTCTAGCAGCAAGAGCTACGCCATAACCAGTAGATTGCAAGACGCCCAGTGAGCCGCCCAAATATTGAGGCTTGCCCGTGACAATCGAAGGAACGGTAAAACCTTTATTGACTGAATAAGTGTCCATGATCCAGGCCATGGTCTGTTCATCAGTGTTCAAATCTGGGCCAGCAATGTCTTGGGTCGGCCCAATCATCTCGAGAATTTCAGAAGTATAACGGCGAGTAATACGCTCAAGCTCACCTTTAGAAAGAGTGTTTGGGTCCATCCTGATGCCACCATGAGCGCCGCCAAAAGGCAGGTTCATCAGGGAGCATTTCCAGGTCATAAGCATGGCCATAGAAGCCACTTCACCAAGGGTAACTTCAGAGTGATAGCGCAAGCCACCTTTACCGGGTCCGAGGGCCAGGTCATGGTGAACGCGATAACCCATAAAGGTTCGCACAGAACCGTCGTCCATTCGCGCCGGCACAACCACAGATAAAGAACGCTTAGGGTGACGCATTGGCTCAATAACATTGTTGTCGAGTTTCATATGCTGAGCGACCTTGTCAAGGCGCTTCTGGGCATTTATGAAGTCCGGGGTTTCCCATTCATTCGTCACTGCGCTGCCAAATCCTTTGCTTTCTTTGCTGTCTGTAGCAATTGCCATAATGCTCCCTCACAGGTAGTGGGGTAATTGTAGCCCCATTTACTTCTCTTTACAGAATAGGCTGATTTTGAATTAACTTAGTGCGGCCATTGCCAATTGCTTGATTTCTTCGGAGCGACTTCTCACAACGGCTATTAACTTGTCAGCCTGGCCGCGAGTATCACTAACAAACTCTTGCTCAGCGCTGGATTGACCGAAGTCGCGCAAATTGATCAAAACATTGTAGTAGGCTCCCTCTGCTGCTGCGGCGGCCACAAGGGCGGCCACGGCGCCATCAGACAAAGAGCTAGGGTTGCCGTGTTCAACTACACGAGCAGCCAATTCAAGCAATACTGGCGCGCCTTGCAATACTGACAGCGGAGTTAAAGTTGCCGCTTTGCTGGCCTCTAAGATGGCAGCATCGCGCAAAGCCTTTTCACTCTCACTACCTTTGGCCATACGGCGAGCATCAATAATGCGGTTGAAGGCCTGCATGTCGTCGTCGACAGTCTGAAGCATCCATTGCTTCAAACGCTGAGCATCTCGGCCCACCCCTTCCATCATGGCCTTCTTATCTTCAAAACCTTTCTTGTCAAAAGTGAGATTGGCCACCATGGCACTGAGGGCAGCCGAAAGTGAACCACAGAGAGCAGCAACACTGCCGCCACCGGGTGCTGGCGATTCACTAGCCAACTCATCGACAAACTTGGTCAGAGTCATATCACGCAAGAACTTGCCTTCGGGGGCAACGCGATATTCAATAATTTTCTCTTTGGCCACAAAGGGCGAGAGTTCAGCCAGACCTAATGACTGAATAGCACATTCGACAATTTCGGCTTCACTGACACCGGTCGAACGACCTTGTTTGCGTAGATAGTGCCTACCTGCTTCAAGCATTGGCGCCAAAGGCACCAAGCCGACAATCTCACTACCTGTCACCCTCAGGCCCAATAGTTCAGCCTGGCGAACCACTTCATCAAAGGCCTGATGCAAAGAAGTAACTTCAAAATTTGTCAAGTTGATAGAGACTTGTGCCCGCTGATATTCATCGACATACCAACCGACAGCCCGTACTTCTTTAAGGGTACCAGGCACCTTAATAGTGTTGCCGCTGGCATCTTTCTCAATCTCGCCTTTGGCATTGCGCTTGGCACGGCCAGCTTCTCTTATATTGAAGGCAATTTCGTTGGCCAGCTTTTTAGAGCGAGTATTAAGGTTAACGTTATAGGCAATGAGAAACTGCCTGGCACCAATGACGGTGGCACCGCTAGCAGCATTAAAAGCTGATGGTCCAAAATCAGGTCTAAAACCACTGTCTTTCATTTTCTCATTCAGTGCTTCGTATTCGCCCTGGCGAATATCAGCTAAACTGCGCCTTTCGGCTTTCTTCGCGGCTTCGCCATATAGATAAATAGGAATGCCGAGATCGCGACCGACTCTTTCGCCTAAAGTATTAGCTAACTGCACACATTGCTCCATAGTGATGCCACTAACGGGAACAAAGGGGCAGACATCAGTGGCACCCATACGCGGATGCTCACCCTGGTGCTTGCGCATATCGATCAATTGCGAGGCTTTAGAAATAGCTTGGTAGGCTGCTTCAACCACCTGCTCTGGCTGTCCGACAAAAGTAACGACCGTGCGATTGGTACTATAGCCAGGGTCAACGTCAAGCAGACTGACTCCACTTACGCTGCGAATAGCATCGGCAATTGCATCTATTACTTTTTCGTTTCGGCCTTCAGAAAAGTTGGGCACACATTCTACAAGCTGCATTGATCCTCCAATTATTGTTTCTGAATCTTTTTAAAATCTGGGCGCTTTTTCAAAATAGCAGCACCATAAGTGTGTTTGAGAGTAAAGAAAAGCATTAGTATGGAAATGCTAACCCAGAGTAGAACCCAAAATACAGGTAGGGTAAAAGGGATCATTTTAGCCATAAGCGTGGCATCACTATAACCCCCACCGGCCAATCCTAAGGCTGTCTCTTATACACATCTCCGAGCCCACGAGACCGTACTAGATCTCGTATGCCGTCTTCTGCTTGAAAAA
>CAJXZK010000053.1 GCA_913063055.1 uncultured bacterium | reverse complement strand
CGCTGCAGGTAGCAAAACCTATGTCGGCATCAAGTTCACAATGTCTCCGGGATGGCACATCTACTATCGCGATCCTGGCGAAACTGGCCGTGCTACATCAATAAAACTCAATCTGCCGCCGGGTTTCATTGCCGAGGAAGCAATCTGGCTCAAGCCAGATATTAATCAAGAGGGTGGATTTACCTCAAATGTCTATAGCCACGAGACCATAATCGCCATACCAATTCAGGCCCCAGGCAACCTTGCATTAGGCAGCAAATTGACAATTAGTGCCGATCTTACCTGGCTAGCTTGTAACAACTCTTGCATACCCGGAGAGGCTTCGGTTGCAGTCGAGTTGAACGTCGTCGACGCCCAAACCGCTGCCAACGCCACCCAGACGAAAGAATTCCAAGCATTCCCAGCACTGAGGCAGAAGGTAGACAGCAACAATTCAGTCTTCAATCAAGACTTCAACCTGGCTGAAAAGTCGAACGACTGGATTACCTACCTGCAGTATCTGTCACTAGCATTTGTTGGCGGCTTGATCCTCAACTTCATGCCATGTGTACTACCTGTGGTATCGCTGAAGATTCTCAGCTTCGTCAAAGAAGCCGGTGAAAGCAGAGCGAAAGTGCTCATGCTTGGCTTGGCCTATGCCGCCGGTACCGTTTCGACCTGCCTCGTTCTCGGCGGCGCCGTGATTACCCTACAAGCGGCTGGTCTAACGGTAGGTTGGGGCTTTCAATTCCAGCAACCATTGTTTGTTCTGGGCATGGCAGCCTTGCTCACGGTGATGTCTCTAGGGCTCTTTGGAGTCTTCATGGTCAACATCAATACCGGGCGAAACCTAGAACAGCTGAGCCGTCGCAAAGGCTTGGTTGGCTCGTTCTTCACTGGTGTAATTGCCACCATTCTCTCCACTCCCTGTACCGCTCCGTTTTTAGGTGCCGCTATTGGCTTCGCCTTCGCCCAGCCATGGTGGGGCATTCTTGCAGTATTTTCTGCAATTGGCTCTGGCCTAGCTTCGCCCTATGTGCTTCTCAGCTTCAATCCGAGTTGGCAAAAACTACTGCCCAAACCAGGCCAGTGGATGGAGCACTTCAAACAAGGCATGGGCTTCATCCTGCTCTTCAGTGCAGTCTGGCTACTGTCGATACTGGGCTCGGTTACCGGTGCAGATGGCCTTATCGGTGGCTTGATTTTCATAGTGGCCACAAGCTTTAGTGCCTGGTTAGTGGGCACATTTGCCAACTTTATGGCATCAAGGCGGCAAAAAATTGTTGTCTGGCTAATTGCCTGCCTGATAAGTACTACAACCCTCTATGCCTTTGCCTGGAAAGCCGTGACCGAAGTGAAGGCGACATCCACTGTTACAGCAGCCCAGCTGAGCAATGCTATCGACTGGCAGCCATTTGTTAAAGAACAAGTAGATCAAAGCCTCAGTGAAGGACATGTGGTCTTCCTCGACTTTACCGCCGAGTGGTGCCAAACCTGCAAGCTCAACGAAAAAACGACTTTTGCCAGCAAGGCGGTTGCCGACAAGTTCAAAGCCGCAGGAGTAGTCGCATACAAAGGAGATTGGACCAGCAGCAATGCCGAAATTACCAAAATTCTTCAGAAGTTTGGACGCTCTGGCGTGCCGCTATACGTGGTTTTCAGCCCCCACCGGCCCAATCAACCAGTGGTTCTCAGTGAGATACCAAGCCAGACTGAAGTAATTGCTGCAATCGAAAAAGCCACTCAGGCTGTTACTGAGTAATCCAAATAAGTTCACAAAATAAGAAATGAGGTACGCCATGAAAGGCTACTCAATCAAAGTTGCTGTAGGCCTAGTTCTGGCTATGACAGCCTTAGCCGCCTGTTCAGAAGCCGCTCAATCAACCAATCCATCGAACGCAACGACCGCAACGGCCACATCGGCCAACCAAACATCAACACCGAACGCAGCAAGAGCTCTGGAGCAAAAGCCCATGGAAATCAAAACGTTAGATGACAGTAACTTTCGCACTACTCTGAAAGATGCGAAAACCATCGTTGTGGTTGACTTCTACGCCGACTGGTGTGGTCCTTGCAAGGCCGTCAAGCCACTGATAGAAAAGCTGGCAAAAGAATACGATGGACGCATCGTAGTGGTGAAAGTCAATATCGAAAAGGCGCCAACAGTTAGCAAGGAGGAGGCAATCAGGTCAATACCCACCGTCATGGTATTCAGCGCCGGAGGCAAGACAATGCTAGAAAGCCTTGCCGGGGCGAGGTCTTATCGCGAGTACAAAGAGCTCGTTGAGAGGCATCTGCCCAAAGAAAACGGCACTACCGCAGTCAGCCCTGTTGCCACAACTCCTCCAGCAACCGAGAAGAAATAGAAACTGACCAGTAGTTAAAAGGCGGGGAGGTGCTCAAGGAAGAGCACCTCTCTTTTTGTGGCAAACACAGCTATCTTGGTAGAAAGCCGCCACAGCTCTGATCATCCTGCAATTTTAGATTTTGGAAGTTTTTAACTATAGAGCATAATAAATAAACAAAACACACCACATGGTAAATTTTGTCCGTCTTAGGTGCTTAAATTAGGATCCGTAAGCCGTTATCCGCTATCTGCTATCTGTTTTCGATACAGGCCAAGACAAATTCATGAACGACGAACAGGATGCCACCAGAAAAATTACGGAGTCGGTCAATAAACCGACGCGAGACGGCCTCTGTCTGGCCTGTGGCAAAGTCTATAATGTGCGTCCTGGGGACAAACCAACCTGCTCAAAAGATGGCAATTCCCTTACCCCTTTGCCTTTTATCGACGAACCCTTAGTAGGTCACTATGTCTACAAAGGCCTTCTAGGCGTAGGCGGAATGGGTGTCGTCTACAAAGCGCTCAACTCATATCTCGACAAAGTTGTTGCTATCAAGACTCTGAAAGGGAAACGCTACAACGAGAAAGAGCTATTGCGCTTTCAGCAAGAAGGCAAACTGCTGGCAAAGTTAGTGCACCCCAATTTAGTTTCAGTCATGGATTTTGGCATCAATCAAGCTCAAGAACCCTACATGGTTCTTGAGTATTTGCAAGGAGAAAGCCTTGCTGAGATGCTGAAAGAAGAGGGTATCTTAGACCTCGATCTCGCCCTCGAATTAACTAAACAAACAGCTGCTGGCCTGGCTCATGCCCACAGCTTTGGCGCCATTCACCGCGATATAAAGCCGGGCAATATTTTTGTCACTCAAAGCAGAGAAGGACCAAGGGTAAAGGTCTTCGACTTTGGTATTGCCAAATTATTCTTCATGGACGATCCCGGCGCCCGGGCCGACTTAACAAAAACCGGCGAAATCTTTGGCAGCCCGCTCTACATGAGCCCAGAGCAAGCCCTGGGCAAAAGCCTTGACGAGCGTTCTGACTTATATTCGCTTGGTTGCGTTCTCTATGAAGCCCTGGTTGGCAAACCACCAATTGTAGGTCAATCGGCCATGGAGACCATTTTCAAGCATGTTTCTGAAATTCCACTGAGCCTGGCCGTCGCCTGTCCCACAAAAAAATACCCAGCTGCAGTGCAGCAATTATTAGACCTCCTATTGGCTAAAGAGCGCGAGGATAGGCTACAGTCAGCTGAGCAGCTGGAGCGATTGCTGCAAGCCATTATCGACAAAGACAAAACTGGATTGGCCGAGCTTAACTCACTGAGCACAAAGGTTAAGCGCCGCCTCGGTCGGCAAGGGCAGAACGAAAGCACGCTGGTAAACAGCACTGCCAATGATAAGAAATTGTTAGTAGCGGCAGTGCTTGCCGGCCTGATTGCCGCAGGGGGAATTGCGGCATTTTTGCTGCAAGACAAGGCCGTGGATACAACAGCAAAAGCAAACGTCAAAGCTTCAGACACGTCAGGAAAGCCCACCGAGGAAAAAAGTAAGGTAGAGGTGCAACCAGTTGCTCAAGATCACCCCATTTACAACGAGGCACCAAGCGAGCTTGGCTTAATAGATCAAGTAATGAACCCATCGGATCAATCGCGCCTACACTTGATCGAACATGAGCTGCAAAAGGGCAAAGAGTCATTCACATTACCTAAAGGCTATAAACTGAAAAAGCCAGATTTTGTGGCCATTGGCAAAGGGGGCCAGAACCTCAAGAAGCTTGAGATAGAAGGCTGTGGTGGCCTAGATGCAGATAACCTCAAAGAACTTCAGGCCCTGCCACTTTCTGAAGTTCATGTCAAATGGGGTGATATCGATGACAGTGGCATGGCGGCAATATTTAGAATAGTTGGTCTGCGAAACTTATCGATTACTGCCTGTAATGGCCTTACACCTAAAGTCTTTGACACTTTAGGTGAGGCAAAAAGACTGGTCAGCTTACAGATGGAAAATGGCCAAGCTGACGGCCGCTTCTTTGCCAAGAAACCGCCCACAGAGTGGTTATCTGAGCTGTCATTCACGGGCATGCGTGCTTTCAACTCTAACCACGTAGCAAAGATAGTCAATACCGATTTGATTACTCAACGCTTGAGCAACTGTAGTCAGCTCAAAACTGTGGTTTTTGAGGGCTCTGATATTAGCGATGCTGGTATCAAATGGCTAACAAAACTGCCGCACTTAGAGCGGCTCGTGCTAACGCGCGGGAAAGTTAGCGACGCTGCGATTCCCCTATTTTTGCAGATGAAGAGTTTGCGATTTCTAGACCTCAGTGGTACCAGGGTTTCACCAAGCGCAATGGAACGCTTGCTGAAATCGAGCAAAATCAAAACGGTTTCAATTAGCCCAGACGGCCAATTCGCTCATCTGACACCATATCTGCGCGAACAAATGAACTCTGGTCGATTAGCCATTCATTAGAAACAAGTCTACTTGCCATTCACCTGGTCAATAGCCTGAGCTAATTCGTCTCCCGGGAGACTGCCAGGCTCATTGAACAACACTTTACCTTTGCCATCGATCATAACGATAGTCGGAAAAGCACGCACAGCAAATTGTTTAACTAGAGCAGCGTTAGCAGGATCTTCAGCGTTATAACGCTTGAATGAAATCGATGTATAGCGGCTTTTGGCAGCCTCAAAGGCAGGCTCCATCTGTTTGCATGGCCCGCACCAGGTGGTGTAAAAATCTAGCACCATCTTCACTTGCCCGCCAACTGACGGTTTGCCGCCAGAGAGTTGATTCAAACCAGCAGCAGCCTGCCGAGAAAGACTACCTCTATCATTAGCTATTACCCATTGATACTCGCTCTTGGCCTCACTAACCCGCGAGAGACATTGGTTGCACAGTGCCATGTAGTAATGACAAAGTGCATTGTTTGGGTATTTAGCAGAAAGTGCTTTGAAGTCGTTAAGCGCACCTTGATAGTCTTTTTTCTCATACTTGCTTTTAGCGGTAGAAAAAGCATCTGGGGCCGCCAATGCTGGTTGAAAGGATCCGGCGACAACCGCTCCGGCCGAGCCAACCAGTGCAGCCACAAGGCAGACCGACAAACGCACTTTCCAGTTAGATCTCAAACTACTTCTCATTCTCGGCCTCTTAGTTACTTTGGATGAAAAAGGGGAAATTTAAGCTACTGATACATCATGCGCATGGTTGCCTTGTCTCGATCACTGAGCTTAAGAACTGGCGCCTTGAAATACATTGCATCTAGCCCAGACGGCGAATGCCCCCCAATTCCTAGTGCATGCCCAGTTTCGTGCAAAGCCAAATTATAAAGCTTGTTCTTATCGACCTGAGACATGTTGTTGCTATTGTAGCTAGGACTTGTCAATCGCACAAAACTCTTGGTCATAATGTCTTGCCCAGCAGCGTTGACGCTATCCTGGTTGTTAGTTTGCCCACCGGCGCCAAAACCAATTTGCCCAGGGGCATTGGCTCTTTGCACAATTATGTGGGCCCCCTCAGGGGTTGACCATTGCTCCATGCGGATGGGCGAACCTGAGAAACTACACCACTGATACATGGCCTGAAAAATCAAATAGCGCAAATCATAGGAAAAACCCGATTGCTCTGTGGTGTCGACATAAACCCTGACGCTGCCTGGGGTGGCAAAACGCTTCATCGGCCCACATTCCATGTAGTTAGGAGTATTGGGATTTTCAGTGGAACGCCAATTGATCATGCGCTGTAGATCATCAGCGTACTCTTTGTCGTAGGCAACATTAGTGCCAGGATTATACTGAGCTTGATCTACGCACTTTTGAAAATTGTCATGGGAGGCCTGCCAATCGCGGGTGGCTCTGTCATATTGACCAGTAGCATCCGTAGCAATAGCGCGCACATAATAGAGATCAGCCAAGTTCTGTGCGGCATCATAAGGGCAGCAATTAATAGCACTGGTGAAGTAATTAATCGCCATATCATAGTTCTGTGCTTCTTGAGCAGCTTCACCTTGCTGTTTATAGGCTTCAGCCTGCTGGTTGTAACCAAAGAACAGCGCATGGGCCGGCTGCACAGTAATCAATGCAGCAACAAGAGTTGCCAGCGCTAGGGACAAACGGGAAATTCGCAACGAATCCTGAATGGCGACTTTAGGTTTAATCATGACTCTTTTTCTTCAATCTCGACACTTATCAGTGCAAAAGTCTAGCATGACCCTTCTCTAGAGCCCACAGTTAACAACTCGGCAACGACTTAAGCCTATCTTCAACCCAGTCGTCAACGGGAGAAAGATCATGGGTGAAAATAGGCGCCAGCGCGAACAAGATAACAATAAAAAGCAAGATCAGAGAGAGGGTTCGAGCAACTTACTAATTTTAGAGACAATCACCATGAAATCAGCGCTGAAAGCTAATGGCGGCTGCCAGGAACGCCCGAAACTGACATGTTTACCCGAACTAGAACTGATTGATATGAAGCCCCTAAAAGATCTTAGTAAATTTGGAGGAGTGCGTATTGATTCTAACGGTAAGGCCGAGTTAGTAGGAGCCGACCTGCAAATACGCTTTTCATATGGCCCTTCAAGCGATAAAGAATCATTCAAATGGAGCGGCAACCAGCTCGTGCAAATTGTCACCCCAGACAAGACCTTCACCTACGACAACGAAGCCAACGTCTGGCGCATAAAAAACGCCACGAGCCCATTGATGTCAAGGCAAGACGCCCAGTCAAACGTACACGAAGCGACTTTTAGCCAGGGCTTGGTGACAAAAACCTACGAATTAAGCGGACCAATAACAATTGACCGCCTATACGAGCAGTACCAAAAATTCTTGCAAGAGGCAGCACCGGTCAATGGCTATCTCACTCCCGAAAAAGTACAAGAGGTAAAGGAAAGACTAACTGAACGCGAAGGTGCTATTCCTTTTGCCTATCTCGACAGTGTTGGTGTTCCCACTGCCTGCATCGGCTTCAATCTGCTTCGGCCAGACGCAAGAAAGCGCTTTGAAGAACTCGGAGTAGACTTCGATCAGCTTAAAAAAGACGCCTATCTCAGCAAAGCGAACAAGTCAGTAATGCTTACCCCAGAGCAGATGGACAAATTGCTTGAGCAAGACATTGCAGACACCTTCAAAGAGACCCTCACGATCTATCCCAACTTTGCTAGTCACCCCAAAGAAGTACAAGACGTCATGCTCGACCTAACCTTCAATATGGGCTCTGATCGCCTGCGCAAGTTCAAGAATATGAACTCGGCTCTCAATCAAAATGACTACAAGACAGCAGCCAGCTGCCTGCAAAAATCAGAATATATTCAAAGCGGACAAACAGGCTGGCGGGGTGAAAACAACCTCAAAGTCATACAACAGGCCGCCCTCAATTATTGAATAAACAAAACAAAGCAAATGACAAAGAGAAACAGCCGTGAATCTTTTTATTGAAATTGACAGCAGCAGCAATCTGCCGCTCTACAAACAAGTAGCCAATGCCATTAAAGACAGCATCGACAGTGGACGCCTGCAAGAAGGCAAGGCGGTGCCATCAACAAGGCAGCTCTCCGAGCACCTAGGGCTGTCTCGCATAACCGTGGTGCAAAGTTACGAACAACTAATTAGCCAGGGCTATCTCAAAGTAATTACAGGCACCGGCACCTTTGTCAGCCGCAGTCAGACAACGCCGTTACCAAACTGCCCAGCCCAAGCAAATACAAGTCACTTCTCGAAGAGACCACTTTCTCAATATGGCACTCGTCTAATGGCAGGAGGAAACCAACCAAACCAAGCTGAGACCATATTCGGCTTGCCTCCAGCGCAGCTCTTGCCTATCAGGCAATGGCAGAAGCTGCTAGCAAAATATTGCAGCACCACCGAGACTTTGCCTTTAGTAGCTCATGAACCATTGGGCTGCAGGCCTCTGCGCGAAGCTCTAGCTCAATACTTGAGGCGCTCGCGCAATCTCAATTGTTCAGCCGAGACAATTGCCGTATTCGCTAATTCCCAGCAAGCAGTCAGCCTCATTACTCGATTGCTAATCGACAGCGGCGATACTGTTGCTGTGGAAAATCCTGGTTTTATTGGCGCTCACAAAGCCATACGCAGTATTGGAGCCGAAGCGCTGGCGGTAAATGTCGATGAAAACGGCCTGATCGTGAGCGAACTTCGCGCTAACCCCACGGCATGCCGGGCAGTATATGTCACACCAACCCACCAAGACCCCCTCGGCGCCACCATGTCACGGCAACGGAGGCAAGAACTGCTCTCCTGGGCTGCCGAACACAATTCATACATTATCGAAGATGACTATGACTGTGAATATCGTTACGGCCAGCCGAACCTTCAAGCAATTCAAAGCTTAGACCAACACCAGTCTGTGGTTTATATCTCAAGCTTTTGGAAATTACTCTACCCAATTATGCCAATTGGCTTCATTGCCGCACCACCGCATTTAATACCAGCAATTAGCCAGGCTAAACAACTGGCTGAGCTTTCTTTCTCGCTTCCAGAACAACTAGCGCTGGCGGAGCTTATAAATGAGGGCCATCTAGAGAAGCACATCAACAAGACCCAGAAGCAACTAGCAAAATGGCGCCAGGAACTAATTATGGCGCTGACACTAGCATTCGGAAACGACGTTGCCATTGCCAGATATAGCGCCGGTATGCATATCGCCGCACAATTCCGCTTAGCACTAAGCGACGACATCATCCGCAGCGCCGCTGACGAGGCGGGCCTCTCGGTCATTTCGACCAAATCATATTATTTGGCCGAGAGCAAAAGAGGCGAATTCTTGATCTCATTCGCTTGTCAAAAAAATCAAAACTTGACAGAACTAGTCAGGCAATTTGCTTCTCGGATAAAGGCACAGTGAAGTTACAGCAAATCCAGTAATTTCACTAATATCGCCTATTTCAGTGACACTTAATACCACTGACCAAGTTTTTACTAAGTCCAGCGCCAGACTACTAAAACGTAAAGCCTTGAAAATTGTCATTCTCATGGCTTACAGGTGGTCGGAGGCTGATTGCATTTGCTACGGTGAGGCATAAATCCGCATAAAATTCCGCTCTCACAGCAACACCCAAAGGCCTTCCACAAACCGCAAGAAACAACAGCCATGACTTTCTTGAACCGTAAAACTGCTCTTAAGAGCGGTCAGAATTCAATCATAAAAAAGGAGACTTAATACTATGTACTGCAACATCTGCGCTAGCAGCTCAACAAAGCTAAGACAATGCAAAAGCAAAATGACAACAACAAGTTGTGAACACTGTGGCAAACCTACCAATAGCAAAGGTCAACGCCTCAATCGCTGCGGCTTACCCAGCGACGAGAAAGGACAACCCAAACCAGTAGCTCAGCCATTTATTCCAAGACCGCGTCGCTGGGTAACAGCCTAACAATTCTGCCAGAGGAGATTATATGAACAACAATAGCGGCGAGGGCAACCTCGCTGTTTTAGCATTTCCCAAAATCAGCGAAATGGAGCAATTCATCTCGGCCTGCCTTAAGAAACCAATCTCAATTGAAGAGATAGTTATTCTCCGCCAGCGCGACTTCAGCATTGTGGCGCGCATGGAATTAAAAGGAGAAGCACAGTCGGTCATCTACAAGAAAGTAATTGCACCATGGCATTGCGAAGCCAAAGTCATGCAATTTCTAAAAGACCAGAACCTACCGAATGCTGCTCGAATGATCGGCGCAAGAGAAGCTGGAGAAAGCGCACAAATACTGCAAGAAGATGCCGGTGAATGGTCATTGCTGCAATATCAAACCCGTGATTTAGCTCTGCTAACCGGGCTTGTGCTGGCACAAACTCACGAAGCGGCGCTAGATCTGACGGTGAAAACCGAGGTCTTTGCCCGACTCGACAACCTTGAGCGTTTTCAAGAATGCTGCGAAAGCAACATCTTCAAACTCAATGCTCTATTTCCGCAGTTCGCAGCCAAGGTCACCAGTCGATTGAATCAAGTAGCAGGCAGCCTCAGCCATGACCTTTCAAGCTCAGAATTCTGCTTACAGCATGGCGATCTCTATGCGGAAAATATCATCCTTCAAGAGCGCACCACGCCAGTTTTCATTGATTGGTCCTACTTTTCAATGATCGGCCCACGTCTTTACGATCTCGCCACACTCACCAGCGCGCACGCAAAAAATGGTGAATTAGGAAAGTTTCGCCAGGCCATCATCGAAGGCTACGCCTTGGGCTCAGGCCTATCCGTCGATGAGATAGAGCGACAACTGCCGGCATCATGGCGACTCTCTCGCCTGCTCTTTTTGCAATGGCTTCTCACCCGAGTAGAAATGGGAATCACCCAAACCACCGTCGGTCCGGTTTTGCCACTTATAGAAAAAGTCGTGGCTGAAATCATCGAATAAATCAGCAAGACAGGAGGTGCTGAAATGAAAATACTAAAACCGCTAAGAAGGCAGCTTACTGCCTTCTCTCTAATTGCCATTGCCTGCACAGCAATGACATTAGATAGCGCGATCACTATGAAAGTCACCGTTAAGAATGAAGTAAAACAGGTAAGCGAACCACAAGACAATCAAACTGAGTTGAGCGATAGCCCGCAAGAGGCATCGCTCTTTCAACCCCAAGGCTTATTGATAGAAACCGTTGCTGGCCAGGTCTTACAATCTCAAAACGCAGATCTGGCTTACAATCCAGCCTCTGGAGTAAAAATACTGACAGCCCTGGCGGTTTTACATCAGCTCGGCCCCCAATTTCGCTTCAAGACCACGGTCAAATACCAGGGAATCATTGAGAACCAGGTTCTAAGCGGAACTATCAGTTTTGATGGCTGTGATCCATTCTTCAACCAGGAACAGCTGGTGCAACTTACCAAAGAATTTACGAGCCGGGGAATCAAAAGCTCAGTCGCTTCCCTTATGGCCTCGACTGACTTTGTTTTCCAGGCTCAGTCTGGCAACAGAACAATAGCCGGCTTGTACCGAGCTCTGCGAAAGACAAAGCTAAATCTGCGTCAGCCGAGCAAGGCCTATCAACTGTCGCACAATTCTACATTTGGCGAAATTACCCTTGAAAGCAAGCCCTTACTCGACATCGTCAAAGACTGTCTATCACGCTCTGACAATGTAATTGCTGAAAAGCTAGGACAACTAGTGGGCGGACCAGCCATGATCAGCCAAATAGCTATGGAACAAACAGGTTTGCCAGCTAACAGCATTAGTCTTCAAACTAGCTCTGGTCTGGGAATTAATCGAGTCACGCCCCGGGCAATGATAACTATTCTCAGCCGATTCAAGGTCTTCCTCAACAGCCAAAATCTAGACTTGAGTGACGCCCTGCCCGTTGCCGGTATTGATCACGGCACAATTTTCAAGCGCTTCGCTAAGAGCAAAATCAAAGGGGCAATGACGGCTAAAACAGGCACACTCAAAGAAACAGACCAGGGAGCCAGCGTTCTTGTCGGTGAGCTGAGCACACAAAAACAAGGAAAAATCTTATTTGTGGTTTTTCAGAAAGGGCGCAATACAGCGCGATTGAGGCAACAACAAAATCAATTAGTAGAACAGCTACTGGTCAGCTCAGGTGGGCCAGGAGGAAAATACAAATGAACAATACACTAAATTATCTGCTCACTGACTGGGCCGATACACTTTTCATCATGGTCCTGTTCGGCGTTCTGGGACTGGGCTTAGAAGTTATATTCACTGCCGTTCTCGACGCCAAGAAAGATCACCAGCGGCATCTCTGGGGTTATAGCTCCCTCTGGTATCTGCCATTATATATGATGGCACCAATCGTTCTCGAACTAAGTGCAGACATGATCTCTCCACTGCCGTTCTTAGCGCGAGGCATAATCTATATGATTGCTATCTTCAGCTGTGAATTCGTTGCCATGTACGCTCTGCGAAAGCTACTCGGAGCCTCGCCCTCCGAAGCCAGCTACAAGCTCTCGCGCTGGAACATATGTGGTCTGATTCGCTTAGATTACGCTCCGGCCATGTTTCTCATGGGTCTCATATTCGAGTTTGTTTATCAGCAAATTGGTTGGTAACTGCGCTTCAATCGCAAGCACCGCATTCAAATAGAAATTAGCTAGAGACAGAGTCCAGCTATTTCTATTTTCCACTTTTCCACTACGGCTTTTAGTATTTAAGCAAAAAGATGGTGGCGCTGTCTCAGTGAGCACTACTAGTGGCCACTACACTGCCTATGATTTCAATCAGGGAAACAAGCTGTTATACTTTCTCGATGCGCAGTCATCTCAGTTTATTAGCAGCTCTGGTCAGCGTGGCCGTATCATTGTGTGCCCTCACTAGCAGCAGCAATCAAACACTGGCAGCAAGCAGCGAAAAAATTCTAAATTTTCCCGTCTCACAATCTGTCGGCTGGGTTATTGATGTACCTCAAGACCCTGGCCTGGAGTGCAATATTCATGGCAACCGTTTGTGCAAGGCCCAAGGAACAGTTAAAGTTTCCCGCTCAAAACATCTAAAGTTTGAACCCAATAGTCATTTTTTCGAACAGCCAGAATGCCTACTCAAACTACCTAGCGATGCTTTTGACTATATCGAACTACGTTTTCTTTCAATGGCAGACAATGAAGAAAACATCAGTGACAAAGTGATCACCTACGTCACCCATCTCAGAGGCTTAAAAGCAGTGTCCCTGGACAAGAGCGAAACTACGGATGCGGCAGCAGCCAAGTTGGCGACTCTGCCCAATTTAATCAGCCTCTCAGCCACCGATAGCTTAGTTAGGGGCAAATGCTTAAACGAACTGAGGAAATGCAAATCTATTAGCTTTCTGCGCTTCGGCAACGGCGAAATCGATCACAACTCCCTGCAATATTTGGCCCAATTTCCCAACCTGAAGAGACTGTCACTGCGAAGAGCAGGGCTACAAAAGGCCGATATAGAACAGGTCTGCAAATGCACCAAGTTGATCAATCTGGCGATCTCACAAAATCATGGCGTAGACGACTCTTGTGTTGCCTTAGTAACTAGGCTCAAAAATCTAACCGACTTAGAGCTTGCCGATACAGCAGTATCAATCGCCGGACTTGAAAAACTCAGTGTGCTAAAAAACCTGAACATCAGCTTACCTAAGCCAATGGCTGCCTACAGCCCAAGAGAACGTATCAGATTCAAACAACTCTTTCCGCATTCAAAGTTCGATCTAGAATCGATGGTAGAGAAGAAGAAGAAACGTGACATCAATGACTTTCTTGAGGTAACGAACCAATCTAGCAGCAATCGCAAGTAAGGCTCAGGAGCTTGCTTCTCTATCTGGGTCAAAGGAATAACCAACCCGGTGCAGGGTTCTAATAAAGGAAGGTTTTCCCTCTTCATCAAGTTTTTGGCGAATGCGAGTAATGTGAACACGCACCGTATCCGGTGAGGTCTCAGCTTCACTGGACCAGATACGATCAAGTAAAGCCTCTGAGCTAAACACTTCACGCGGATTGCGCATGAAGAATTCAAGCAACAACATTTGTTGCGGCAACAAGCGAATCTCAATGCCATCACGGGTCAGCTTTTGCGCCTTGATGTCTAATTTTATCGGGCCAGCTTGAAGCACCTCTGAAAGTACTTCTTTAGGGCGGCGCAAAAGGGCACGAACCCGAGCCGATAGTTCTCGCAGCTCAAAGGGCTTAGTTAAGTAGTCATCAGCACCACTATCAAGACCTTCCATTTTTTGCTCAACTTCAGTTCTGCCAGTGAGCATAATAATGGGAATATGGCCACCAGCAGCGCGATATTGACGACAGACCTGCACGCCGTCAAGGCCAGGGAGGGTCAAATCCAGCACTACTAAGTCATAGGGATAGAACTCCAGGCGAGAAAGAGCTTCTTTACCGTCATTAACGACATCGACGACGTGGTTCTCAGCGGTGAGCCAATCACTAGCTACTGCAGCCAGTTGTTTATCATCGTCGACAAAGAGAATTTTTGACATACAGCCGGCAAACCTTTAGACCCGATAAAGTGCCGAAATTCTAGCACAGTGAAGATATTGATTTCCTATCGGGAAAAATATAGCGCAAGCCCTAAGTAAGGGCTATTTGGCAGGTCGCCACCACGGCCCGAGCTAAAGCCTGATCGGCAGGAGCTTGAGCTATGGCCTCATCAACAATCACTCTCTTCATCAAGAGCTTGGCCCGACCAGCGCGATCAAAGCAGTGAGCATTGATGGCTTTGGCGATAGTCAAATAAAAAGCTCGATTAGGATGATCTTTATTCCTCTGAATTTGACGCAGAGCATCGCGAGCCACCCTGCGGGCCAACTCCTTGTCTCCAGACGCCTTGGCAGCCAGGGCCAGCGAAATAGTTCTCGCCATTGATTGATCGACCTGGTCAGCCTCACTTTCACTAAAATCGCCAAAGAACATATCCAAGGTGCACTGATCCTATTTTGCTGCTAGTTCAAGCCTAAGTCACTCAGCCTAGTGAGTTTTGTGAACCCGTCTGCGATTGCGAATATGAGCTGTCATCGATACTTCGGTCGGCAGCGCCAGCTTTGCCCCAGCCTGAATGACATTGGCGTCTTTCACCTCAGGATTTAAACGCATTACCACTTGAGCAGCAATTGGTCTTTCAAACTTAAATAAGTGAGAATAGTGTTCAGCAATTATTTCATTGAAAGTATCGCCCGATTTGATCTTGTAAGGAGATGTAGGCAGACGCAAGATAGCAGCTAAGTCATTCTTATCAGCAGGCTTGATAGGCGCCACTACGACTTCAATTTTGACGGCATTCTTATTGGGCTCAATTTCTTTTGGCGGAGCAAAATTATTGGCATTGATGAACCTTGGATTCTTCTCAATTCGTTCTTCTTCTTTCTTGATAGCGTGCTCAAGGTCTTTCTTAGAAACCGAGCTATTGCCAGTCAGCCAACCAAAAGCGCCTTCTCTCTTCTCATTTTTCAACTGAGAATATTTGTTCGATAGATAGTCGCGACCAGCGCCATCCAAGAAGCGCTCAAAGGCATCTTGAGCTGGAGACATCTTATTTTGAGCCGCCAGATCTTTCTTACTGATCTTCTTTTGATCCTGTGATATATCATCAAAGTCTTCTCTAGCAGCCTGAAGTGCGAGCACTGGTAAATAGCCATCCTTTTGCAACTTATTAGTCATTGTCGCCACCATTTCACTATATCCCGAGGCATTGCCACCATTTCGGTAGTCTGATAGCTCGTTCCGAATAAAGTCTGGCAAACTAGTATTGGGATTACTTTGGATTCTTTGCTCAACTCTCATGGCCAGCTGCTCACCCATACTATAATTAGGAGCTGGTCTCTCGGACATAGATGGCTTGTCGGTCATGGCTCTCTTCCTTTGCTATTAATGCAGTGCGACAACTCGTAACTTTGCCACATTAATCTTGAGTTGTTGCCGAGTCGTTAATGCCTGGAAGTTATGGGGTAAACTGTCACCACGAATGACAGAGAACAGCTAATAAAAATCCTTGCCCAATCCAACGCTTAGCAGAAAAACAACTTGACTGAACCAAACTTCAATTTGAATAAACTAAGCGTCAAGCAAAAAGGTCTCATTCTTGTATCTCTACCATTACTATTCGGCATACTTTTCATCTCAATTCTTGTGCCGCTGCTTTTCGATTTCAACACAGCAGTAAACAAGGAACGCGCAAGCAGAGCCGCCATTGCCGATGGTAATCGCACATTTATCACTGTCTATCAATCAATCTGCCGATTTACAAACAGAATCGCCTCAAAACAAGACCAAGAGCAAAGAGAATTTGAAGAGTCTCTAGCTCAGCTGGCAAAAACAGCTAAAACTCTGCGCCAAACAGCCGCCAGCGATAAAGAGACAGAGACCCGCAAAAATCATTTGATTTTGGCTGATGGACTAGAGCAACTATCAAAACTGGGAGAGACCCTAAGCAACGAACAAAACCTGAGCATCTCAAGGCTTGACGCCCTTATTTCCCATCAACGCTTTTACAAGATCGCGCAACCTCTAGCAGCCCAAATTGATCACTCTCTCGAAGTGAAATCAGAGGCACTAAATAAACTACGCAAAGACCTGGACATAAAGCTTCTCATAATCGTCATCACCGTAACCCTTGGCACCATATTCAACTTAATACTGACAATCGCACTGTTTAAATTGTTGATCAGCAGCCTCACTAGTCGCATCAAATTACTGAGCGAAAACGCCTTCCGCCTCACAGCCTCGGCGCCTCTACTCGAGCTTAAAAGTAGTGCTGACGAACTAGCAGTGGTCGAACAAGCATTTCTAGATATGGCCGCCAAGCTGCAAGCCGTGGAGACAGCAAAGCAAGACTATCTCGCTGCCATTTCTCATGACTTCCGCACACCGCTGGCGTCAATCATAGCGACAACAAGCGCCACATCACGCGGACTATACGGAAACCTGTCCCCACAGGGAGTCACCCTCTGCCTAGACCAGGGACAAAAGCTTGATACTCTGACAAGAACAGTAAACGACCTCCTGACCTTAGAGCGGCTCGAAGCAGGCATGCTGGAACTAGACCTGAACGTCTACGAACTAGGCACCATTCTTCTTATGATAGAAGAAAAACTCGATGCCCAATACTCGCGCTCATCGCACGTCCTAGAACGACTCAATTTTCAAAACGTGGCAGCCAGCCTGCCAGTCTCCTGCGATAGCGACAAGCTTGTTCTAGCAGTACAACGACTAATTGAAGCAGCGATTATTGACAGTGAGAACCCAGCAACGGATAGCGACAACGTAATCAAAGTTACTGCCAGAGGCGAAAAAAACCATGGTCTGATTGTCATCGCCTATCAGACACCAATGCGGCGTCCGAGCAGAAAATTTCTCTTCGATAGATCAGAGACCAGGCACCGCTATGAAGAAGGAGATGAGCCGCTCTCATCTCTACAGACATCACTGAGCTTGTCTCAAGAACTGATAGAGAAGATGAACGGAGAAATTATTGTACTGTGTGACCAGCTACAGCATAGCCTCGTGATCAAATTCAAACTCTACCAGAGGGAGGTAGAGCAATGAGACAGCTTAACCTCGAACAAAAAGGATTTCTTGCTCTTTGCGTACCGCTGGTGATTCAAATAGTATCTATCGCTATTCTAGTGACCATTCTGTTTGAACAAAGAAACAACTATTTGCACGAGGCGAAAATCCACGAAGTGGCTCGTCTTTCGGCACTAACACCAAAAGCACTACTGCGATGCGGGCAAGCCTGCGTCTACGTTAACCTGGCCAACAATCCCGAGGGCGCAAAACGCGCCTTTGAGTCAATCGCCAACCTCAAAGAAGTAGCGACCAAGCTCAACCAGGCTGCCGAGGGCGACGAAATACTGAGCGCACACACCACTCGTATTGACGCAGCAATTCGCGCATTGATTCAAGAGTTCACACAATACTCAGCGGAGGTTACTAACCCAAATCGGCAAATCGGCGGGCTAGATAAAGAAGGCATGCGCCGTCGCCTTAACGCGGCCACAGACATTATGCTAGCCGAGGCCTCCGCTATATCAGAAATGGAAAACAGTAGCAGTCAGAGCTGGGGCCATTCTCTCTATTCAGTAGAAACAATTATTGCCTTAGTGGCGATTGGCACAGCTCTAACTCTCCTCAATGCACTGAGCACGGCATATTTCTTCAATCGTGATATTAGCCAGCGTCTTGATGCAATCTGCAAAAACGTACTGCGCATCAGCCAGCAAAAGTCTCTGCTGGCACCAATCGGCGGCAACGACGAATTAGCAGCTCTAGATCTCCGCTTTCACAAAATGGCCAGAGCGCTCAACCAGGCCAGTAACGAAAAGAAAGTCTTCACTGAATTACTGGAAGATAGACTGCGCAAGCCGCTAATAGAATTTAAGGCAGTTGTAGCGCAGTTGTTAGAACAAGAAACAAACAATTTAACAGATCAGGGACGAGAACGCTTAGCCGGTGCCAATCAAGCCTCGCAGCGACTAATTGCTCTATTGGGCGAGCTCATAGATATCGAAAATCTACAATCAGGTAGCATTGTTTTACGGAAAGCAGAATTAAATCCAACCGATCTAATCAATCAGTCGATTGTTCTACTGAGAGAAATGGCTTTAGCAAAGGGCTGTGAAATAAAAATTGTATCCGCCACAGAGACGATGATCGTTGCAGATTTTGACCGTCTCTTGAGAGTGCTCACTAATCTAATTGCCAATGCCATCAAGTTCTCCGACAACGGAGCAGCCATTGCTGTCGGCTGTCAAATTAAGGCGAGTAGCCAAAGTGCAGAAGGGAAGTTCTTGGAATTCTTTGTCCAAAACAAAGGCAAGCCCATTCCAGAAGACATGCAAGAAAAAATCTTTCTGCGCTTTGAACAGGTAGATCAAAAGTCAGACACGAAGAAGCAAGCAGGAACAGGCTTGGGTCTCTTTATATGCAAAGAAATTGTGACAGCCCATGGCGGTCAAATCTGGGTAAATAGCACTGCTAGTGGAGGCACTATCTTTTCCTTTACTATTCCCCAATAGATATTGAAAACAGTCTTCTAAGCGACACTAAACAAGGGTGGCGGGGTACAACCTAGTGGAATAGACGCTATTCGGCCAACTTGACGCATCAGAATTGCAGGTGATTCAGAAGTATTTCTGATTGTCGAATCGAGCAGATGCTCGCAAACCTGGCTACGTAAATTCGGTGAACTAGAGATATACAACGATCTTCGAGCACGAGGAAGCCGAAACTCAATCACTACTGCCGATTTAGCTATGGTGCCCTCCTTCCAGCTTAACCGGCGGGCAGAGCATCTAAACTCAGGACTATCACGCCGTTTGCTCACTTCTTTAACAATTTCCAGTAAGTTATCATCACGATCTCCCATCGACACAATCAAATTCTCAAGCTGCTGGAGATCACCTTGAAAGAGCAGTTCAATGAATCGCGCCAGGCCAGCAGCATTCTCCGCGCGAACTAAACTCTGGCCTGATACTAATTTAGGACTGCGATCATTGCGCATAGCAGACTGAAACATAATCAGTTTCCTCAACGGGGTTGCATGAAACAAGATAGAACAGACTTGTTGCCGAGTTGCTAACGGCTCTAATAACCCCGATAGGCACCACCGCGAGCGACAGCTCGCACTCCGGGAACGTTTTGCAACGAGCCATAACGGCTTACTGAATAGCGAATTCCAGCGATCATGTTGTCTACTGGGTTGAAGATATTTTTGTGTCCGGGTATAGAGTAAGAATTGAAAGTCGGCCCAATAGTCTGCATCAACCCTTTTGAGGGAGTGCCTTTACGGGCATTGGAATCCCAAGTGTTGACGATGTTAGGGTTCCAACTACTCTCCCTCTGCACAATTAGATTGACCGCACTAATGTTTGCCAGACTAGCTGGTACGCCAGCTTTAGTCAGAGCTTCCTCTATCAATTCTCGCTTGCGTCCCTGGGGAATAACTCCTACTCGCCCAGAATCCGCTCTAGTATCGCCGCTCGACTCAGTACTTGCTCGGCGCGTAGCAATATCATATAAACGATCGGCTGCTTGACTCAACTGTCGGCCTTCAGGCGTAATAACGTCGGCCTTAGACATATCAGCTGCAGCCTTGCCAGAAAGCATAGCTGCTGCAATTGAACCAGGCCTATCACCCACTTGACGCTGAGCTTGGTCAATCAAACTTGACTCGATAGCTTCTTGCGCCTCTTTCGGCAACAGCAGCTTCAAATCTGCCTGGGCAGGAGCTTCACCCTCCTGCATTTTGGCAGCCATGTCAATGAGCTTGGCCAGAAACTCAGGGTTCTTTAGCATTTCAGCAAAATCTTTTGGCAACTTACCTTCTTTAATCAATTTGTCGAGCAAAGCCGGGTCTGGCGGCTCCCCAAGGGCTTTAAGAAAGCTGTGAAGTTGTTGACCAGAGAAACCATAGCGACCGACACGATAGCCGCCGTCTGGATGCCTGCGCACGGTCTCATAAGGGGCCTTTTCATCAGGCTTCCACAGCCCGGCAATAGATTCTTTGATAGCCATTAATCGGCTGCTTTCACCTGGCTGCCGAGGAACCTCACGGGTATTGAAAGAACCCATTTTCTCTGTGGCAGCACGGGGCATATCAACACCATTAGCGCCATGAAAGCGCTGGGTTTGCTCAACACTATGGCGTGTTTCAGCCGTAAAATTCGCTAACTCTTTCTTTGGCCGCAGATGCTGTTTTTGCTCTACTTCTGGCGATACGACACTGTCTCGGTCATCTAGCTCGAGGCCGCGCAACCGTGCTTGATCATTGCTAGCTTTGAGGCGTTCAGATAAGTAGCTGACTAAATTGTCTGCTGCTTTGCTCTGAGCTTCAGTAGGATTGAGTTGACCCTCTTTGCGCTCAAGTACTATTTTGATCTCTTTAGGATTGCTTGTTTCAGGATTGCCATTCATCTCGATTTGGCCATTCTCTTTGATGGAGAAATGAGACTTGAGGCGGGGGGAGCCGTCAATGTTTTGTAGAGCAACAGAAATTTTTGCAGGGGTTTTATCGTCAGCAGCTTTTTCTTCTAATTTTCGATCTGGAGCATCTTGTCCGCGATCAGCTGTTCTATCAACAATCCGTCCGGTTTTTACCAATTCAGCGATCGGCTTCGTAGTATCTAGAGTTTCTTTCTCCTCGCTCTGATCAACCTTGCGAACCTTCTTGGGGACTCTATCTAGCACTTTCTCAGGATCAACAATTTGAAGATGTGGCAGATGCTTACTCTCGTGCTTTGCCAAAGCTATTTTGTCACCATTGTTACGCTCGGGGTTGCTAGAATGGCTTTTGTAGCTAACTTTGCCAGGCCTATCATTACTATCTTGGCCATCACTGCTATGCTTACTACTTAACGAGTGAATGGCTTGATGATGCAGCGCGTTGCTATCACCAGAGCGCTTAGACTGAAAGAGATCGGCTTTGTCAGAGGCGGAATGAGGAAGATGATCTACTCGACTAAATTGACCGTGAGTCATGGCAGCACCCAAACATTGATAGTTATATAACGCAAATCGCCTTGTTAATGGAGATTCACTAACAAGGCGATACTATCTAGGTTTTGTTGCGAAGTTGTGAATGCAAAGCTAAGTGTCAGGGCGCATACCGCGCAGAGGCAACAAATCACGACAGTCTTGGCGCGGCAAAATTAGACTGAGACCCTTGCTCAATTTGTCTTTGCAGCAGGGCGACCTTTGCCACCTGAGAACGAAAACTCGACAAGGATGGTAGCAACTTACCAAAGTCAGCAGCTGCGCCAGCGGGGTTGAGTTCTACAGCGACAGAGACCTTAAGTGAACTGTTAGATTCAAATACTTCGAATTCTGGCAACAGTGGCTTCGCCCTCGGCAAATTATGAGACTTAGTAAGTTGTTGAAACTTTTAGCAGCCCGGCTTTTACTTGGCTGACTGGTGACAACTCGGCCATACTAAAAGGAAGTTGTTGCTCAGTCGTTAACGCCCCAGAGAAATCAACCAGGCTAGCTGGCAATGCAAATTGTCAGAATTTGAGAAAGTCAATGCCTCCCTTAGTACAACTAGCACAATCCTGCAGCCGGACCTCTAGGACAGACCTAAAAAACCTCAGAGCATGCGTTGCAAAGCGGCCAGATATAGCCAATCGCATCTCTAAAATGCTATAAAAACTGAACTTTCTGATGGGAACTCGCCAACCCTTGGCAGGCAACTCTCTTTCTGGATTCCAGTACCTGTTTTGCACGCTCCAAAGCGAAGGTCTAATGTCGTCAAGCAATTCAAAAAACTATTTCGGACTTTCCGAAGACTACTCTGGTAGAGACAACTCAAGGGTAGCGATTGTGCCAGTTCCTTACGAGGCCACCACTACTTACGGCAAGGGCACCAAAGATGGTCCTAAAGCCATACTTGAAGCCAGCCAACAAGTAGAACTGTTTGACGATGAGCTCTGGATTGAACCGTTCAAAATCGGTATTCATACGATGGAAGCGGTGCAGGTAGAAGCGTTAACAAGCGAAAGTGAAAATGCCTTCAGTGGCCTAGCAGACTCAATCAAGCCCCTCGTGCACAGCGATAAGTTCCCTATCTTATTGGGTGGCGAACATTCGCTCACCCTGGGCGGAGTTAAGGGCTGTCTAGATAAATATCCCAATCTTTCAGTATTGCAAATTGCTGCTCA
Source organism: uncultured bacterium (assembly GCA_913063055.1). Taxonomy (GTDB): domain Bacteria; phylum Cyanobacteriota; class Vampirovibrionia; order Obscuribacterales; family Obscuribacteraceae. The sequence continues at coordinate 4,599 of CAJXZK010000053.1, read as the reverse complement.
CAGCAACCTTCGCTCATCCTATGACGGCAATTCTCATAGCCATGCTTCAGTTGGCTTCCAGGTCTACAAAGCTCTTAGCAATCCGGCAATGACCCAAGTTGGCATTCGCAATATCAGCTGGGAAGAAGTGGCCTGGATGGAAGAAGAAGAACCAAACATCAGCATTTTCTGGGCAAGAAATCAAAACAAGTGGGACGTCAGCGAAATCATAAATACCCTATCCAATGATGTTTACCTCTCCATTTCGGTAGATGCATTAGATTGCGGTATCATGCCAGCCACTGGCGCTCCTGAGCCAGGTGGTGTGGACTGGTATCAATTGATGGAAGTAATCAAACTTGTTTGCGTTCGCAAAAACGTTGTAGCAGCTGATATTACTGAACTCTCGCCAATTAAAGGCATGCACGCACCTAATTTCTTGGCGGCTAAACTACTGTACAAGCTCATTGGTTATCGCTTCGCTTTAGACCTAGGCGTAACCAAAAAATACCTCTAATAAAAAAGATGCGAGCAACTTATTTGTCGCTCGCATCTTTCGTTCGAATATTAAAAGAAAAAATCGGTTAAGTAGCGCTTCTCCTTTTTTAAGCTCCGCTCACTGCCGTACACCCCTGCTTGGCTAGTTTGCGTCTTTCCTTCTCTACCGGTTGCTTCTTCAGCAGGGACACCCCTGACCTTGCTGCTTCCACGGTCTAAATCTCGATACACCCCTGCTCTTGATTTAGCGCTTCCGTTGTTTGACATACGCATATATACTGGGCCCAAAATTTCTCGACAGATTTTCAGAAAAAAATCAAAATAATTATGGAAATTCTCAAAACCGACCAAGAATGGATGCTTTTGGCGCTAAAGGCGGCAAAAGAGAACCAAAACATAGAACAAAACCTGAATATAGAGCAGAATCAGAAAACTGCTGATAATTCTGACAAGGCCGCAAAAGACATTCCGGTTGGAGCAGTGATTGTAGAAAATGGCAAACTTATTTGTGCTGGCCAAAACCGCAAAGAACTTCTCAACGATGTGACAGGCCACGCTGAAATTGTTGCGCTACGCCAGGCTGCCGCTATCAAAGGCACCTGGCGTTTAACCGGCATGACCATTTATACGACCTTAGAGCCCTGTCCAATGTGCGCAGAGGCAATTATCCAGAGCCGAATTTCGAAAGTCGTTTTCGGAGCCTACGACCCGCTCTCAGGAGCCCTTGGTTCGGCCTTCAATCTTTATGCTGGCAAGCGCATCTATCCCATTCCAGAAGTCCTGGGTGGAATATTAGAAGCCGAGTGCAGCGATTTACTAAAACAGTTCTTTGCTAAGGGCCGCCCAAACTAATTCCGGTTCCAGCAAACATACCACTGCTGTACCCTTGCGCCAGCTGCCCACTGCTCCACAGGTAAGAAGCTTCTGCTTCTTGGCCAGGGGTAAGGCCATAAGCACCCCGCGACCAGTCATAGAGATTGCCACCTGGTGGAATGTAGCCCATATAATCGCCTGAGTGTGTATTGGTCATGCCCACGTAGCCTGGGGGTAGAGCCGGAGCAGGAGTAATAGTGTGACCGCCTGAGCCACCGCTTCCACCGGAGCCACTTCCAGAACTACCAGGAAAAGCACCGGAGCCACCAGCACTGCGCAAAAATGGCATGTCGCAGCTATTAATATCAACCGAACCAGTTGATACAACGGGCAAAGGCTGTCGGCCAGTGGTCAAGCCCAAACCTTGGGCGGCGGCACTGAGAATTGAACCCGTATCGAACTGAGCGCCCTGAGCACGAGCAGCATTACCGGAATGGCCAGCCAGATTAATGCAAACGATGGCGATAGAAGAGATGGCGATCTTTAATTTGATACTCATTGCTCAGGCCTCAAATACTCTAGTAACGTCATCGACAAAGGCAATCTAAACCAAAGTCTTGGCGGAATCAGGTCAAAGTTTTGGCAGACTTTTGGCAATTGCTCCTAAGCTACAGAAAGAAGAAGCCTAAACTGTGTCATCAGCCAACCGGGCATAAGAGGAGCGGCTTGAACTAAATCTTTTTGTTCACTCTCGGACAAACTTGCAATTGCCATTTGCACAACTTCATTTGGTTCGGACAACCGTAGATACCAAAGCGCTCGTATTAAAGTACCTACTGTTTTTTCACCGGTAGCAATACGTTTTGCACTGGCCCTTTTTAAATGGACTCTTTTTAAAATGCTATCGAACGAACTGGAACTGCCAGAGACGTAGAAGGTCGCCTCAGTGTTGGCGTCTTCGGCCAAGCCAAAGCGATGGGCAAGATCAGCTCCATGGGTGGCGATTATCTTGTCGTAAACGCCAGCCTTAAAAGCTGCTATCTGCCTGACGTCAAATACCCCCTGCTCAGAATCGGACCTAGCGAACACTCCTCTAGCAATGCGCATTATGTAGCCGATCTTTACCAAGCGCGAAAGTGCCTTATCAACAGTATTTCGGATACCAAAATTTAAACAGTCCCTAGTAGCAAATAGGGTGCCTTTGGCAAGACTTTTCACCAAGCAAATAATTTGCTCAACACAAGACATAGGCACCTCCATGGTTTCACCACAAGTGTCATAAATGTAATAACGATAGTTCGAGGAAATTAGTTCAATTTTCCGAATAAATTCTGTCCCCGACTAGAACAAAAAATTGAAAAAGAAGCATGCTTAAGTCAGAAATATCTCGGTTTTTCTGACCTAACAACAATCCGAATTATTGCTCGGCGAAACCGGCCCCACAGCCAACTAAGAGAAAGTCAGAAATGTCTCCGTTTTTCTGACCTAACTACAATCCGAATTATCGCTTAGGGAAACCGGTCCTATAGCCAACTAAGAGAAAGTCAGAAATGTCTCCGTTTTTCTGACCTAACTACAATCCAAATTAACGCTGAGAGAAAGCGGCCCCACAGTCAACTAAGAGAAAGTCAGAAATGTCTCCGTTTTTCTGACCTAACAACGATTAGCAGTATCGGAAAAAACCATCAGTCTACTCAGTACGACCAAGTCAGAAAAGCAGCAAAAACTCTGACCGAAACATACAACTTGACAAAGTGTCAAACAAACACTATATTAGTGTCACCAAGACACCAATAAAAAAGCAAATCACCAAAACCAAAAAGAGGGCTGCACCATGTTAGGAATCAGCTATCGCAAATCAAAACCAACCGACTATGTTCTGCACTTCTCCCAGGGGCATCTTGCACGAGAGGGTGCTGGTCTATCATTCTTTTACTTTCAACCATCATCGACTATTGCCCTGGTCTCGCAAGCCAGTGCAAATATTCCATTTGTATTCAATGAGCCCACAGCTGACTTTCAGACAATAACTGTGCAAGGACAACTAACCTACCGAATTGCCGATGCCAAAAAAGCAGCGACCATGCTCGACTTCACCATCGATGCCAAAGGGCGCTATCTCAGTGATCAATATCAGAAGTTGCCTGAACGTCTAATTTACGATTTGCAAACGCAAATTCGTGCCGAAATTCAGCATCTACAGCTGCGCCAGGGCTTGGTGCATTCAGACCAATTGACCAGCACCGTCCTCGACAAACTCAAGACCAGCCCAGAAGTTCTCCAGCTCGGGGTAGAAATTCTCAACCTCTCAATACTTTCGCTCAAGCCAACACCAGAAATGGCCAAAGCATTAGAGGCCGAAGCAAGAGAGGCACTCAATCGCAAAGCTGACGAAGCAATTTATACCAGGCGCAATTCGGCCATAGAGCAAGAGCGCAAACTGAAAGAAAATGAGTTACAGACCGACCTTTTAGTGCAGAGCAAGCAAAGAGAACTGCATGAGCGGCAGATGGAAGGCGAGATAGCACTAGAAGAACAGCGCTCTAGACTAACCGATCAAAAGACTGACAATGAACGCAAGGAAGCCGACAGCCGAGCCTATGCGCTGAAAGCAGTGATCGCCCCCGTGCAAGACCTCGATTGGCGCCTGTTGATGATGCTAAATCCCCAAGGCGGAGACGCAAAAAACACTATCGCCATGGCCTTTCACGAGCTAGCCAATAATGCTGAAAAAATCGGAGAATTGAATATCTCACCCGACCTCTTGCGCAGCTTGATTAGCACGGGCGCCCAGAGAGGATAAAAAAATGTACGACAAAATCGTGCTAATAACTCGCAAAACACGCCTTGATGAACTAGTCGATCGCTTCAACACCAGAGAACAAGCGAAGTTTTATATTGAACATAGCGGAGGTGATTTCAAGTCATACGTAGTTGAGCATGACACCTACCAACGCTCTCTGTCGGCAGTAAGACGCACTATTGAGTGTGGTTTAAAAATTCAATTGCTCGACCGTAGCCTCATTCCCACCTATGTTTTTGCGGCAACAGACATTGTTATCACCCTCGGCCAAGACGGGCTGGTAGCAAATGTCGCAAAGTATGTGGGTGGGCAGCCAATTATTGCAGTCAATCCTGATGCCGAGCACTTTGACGGGATACTGATCCCATTTTTACCCGCTCAGCTAAAAACAGCTCTAGAGCTAACTTTGCAAGAGAAAGCAAAAGTCCGCGCTGTCAGTATGGCCGAAGCAAAGCTGAAAGATGGCCAGAGACTCTTGGCCTTCAACGATTTATTTATCGGTGCAA
>CAJXZK010000052.1 GCA_913063055.1 uncultured bacterium | reverse complement strand
TTTTTCAAGCAGAAGACGGCATACGAGATCTAGTACGGTCTCGTGGGCTCGGAGATGTGTATAAGAGACAGGAGGAGTGCCTCGAAGTCGTCCAGATCACTCTAGACAAAATGGCCTATGGTGGCATTTACGATCAAATTGGTGGTGGTTTTGCCCGCTATTCGGTAGACCGCCACTGGTTAGTACCGCACTTCGAAAAAATGCTCTACGACAACGCTCTGCTAGCCAAGACTTATATTGACGGCTATTTATTAACCGGACGGGACTACTGGTTGAGAGTGGCGGAAGGAATTTTAAATTTTGTCAGCCGTGAGCTGACAACCAATCAAGGTGCATTCTATTCAAGCTTAGATGCAGACTCCGAAGGCGAAGAAGGCAAGTTCTATGTCTGGCGCCCCGAGCAAATTACAGCAGTTTTAGGTGAAGAAGAAGGTACCTGGTTCAACCAAGTATTTGGGGTTAGTGAGCGCGGTAATTTTGAACATAAAACATCAATCTTGCATCTGAGCAAATCACCAGAAGAGCTTTCTCGCCAGTTCACCACCCCCTTAGACAAACTCTGGCAGCGCATTGATAGTGCCTCGGCAAAACTAATGGAAGAGCGCGCCCAACGCATTCGACCAACTCGCGACGAGAAAGTGCTGACCAGCTGGAACAGCTTGATGATTACAGCTTTTGTTGAAGGCTATAAGGCCACTGCCAAGCCAGAGTACCTGCAAGCGGCACTGAAAGCAGCTAACTTCATCTTAGACAACCTAAAAGTTGATGACCGCCTCATGCGAGTCTGGGGCATGCCAGTCAATGCCACAGATAGCCAAGGCATAGTCAAACTACAAGGTTGCCTTGACGACTACGCTTATTTCATTGAGGCTCTACTCAACCTGGCCAGCGTTGACGGCGATGCTAAATGGCTGAACACAGCCGAGCAGCTGGCGCAATCTATGATCAAGTACTTCAGAGATGAAGAAGAAGGCGGCTTATTCTTCACCGCTTGCGATCACGAAGAGCTAGTGGTGCGGCCACGCAGTCACTATGATGGCTCAGTGCCTTCTGGCACATCAGTAGCCACAACCGTTTTGCTGAAACTCTCTAAATTGACTGGTAAAGCAGAATATTTGACATTAGTCGAAGAAATACTTGGCCTTTACGGACCCCACTTTGTTCGCATGCCTGATCAGTTTGCCAATTTGCTCAGCTGTCTAGACATGTATCTATTTAATGGCCCAGAAGTGGCAATAGCTCTCGCTCCTAATGACGAAACGAGGGAGATGCTCTTGGCCTTACATCAGAAATACTATCCCAACAAAGTGGTGGCAGTGGCAAGCTCTAAGGCCGAACTAGAATTTCTCAAAGACAAGACAGCAATAGATCAAAAAACCACTGTTTACATCTGCCAAAACTTTACCTGTGAAAAACCAGTTAACAGCCTGGCCGACCTCAAGACCAAGATTTCAGGCTGGTAATAAGGATTACTTTACTTAGCCAATCTAAGGTGCGAAAAAAGTAAATTGAAATCGCTCAAGCCGCTTTCGAATATACCGTCATCCACACCGTCTAGAGCTTTTTTAGAATCGGCTCGGCGCAGGTCACCCCGACCGAATGGATCTTTCAGTTTGATGGCACGCTTATCTGGGCTGTAAGCCAATAGACCATAGGCATGACCAGGCATCAGTCCGTAAGCCTGGCAGTTGCCATTTAACTCAGTGGTGGCAATACCAAAGAGTCGCCCCTGGCTGCATTTACGCAAGGCGCTATCTTGTTCAGTAACAAAATCGCGACTAACTTGAGCACGATTAAACCAGCTACTCAACTGCCTCAAAGTGACGTAGCCCTTACCAAAGCCAAACTCTCCGCACTCAAAAGAAAGGGTCTTATATTCGGTGAGGGGTCTACAACCAAGTAAGACTGCAGCCTGGTCATCGGTGGCACCATAGGCAGCAGCAAAGCCTGGTAGTTCAGAGTTGGCAGTAAAACGGCCCTCTAATATGGCATGTTTACAAAAACGGCGAGTCTGATCGAAGAAATTCTGGTGCCCGTTGCGATATTGTCCATAGGCTTTCTCAAGCACTGGCAGCCAAACTCCGGTACTAAGACAATCTCCGTCTTTGGCTTTAGCATAGAGGAGAAGCTCATACGGACTAAGTTTTGAGACTGTCACCGTCTCCTTAATACCAGGGAAATAAACACTGTAGCTACCATCGCTGCCAGCCTTAATAGAAGAGAACAACTGGCGGCGGCTACTTTCACTGGCACATAGAGAAGCCACAGTGGCAAGAAAGCGACAATCATAAACTGCGCCTTGTTCGATAAACTCGGGTCTAAGAGATTCTAGACCGCGAGTAAAAAGAACACTTTCTGTCCTGGGTAACTTCGGTTCTCTTTGAGCGTAAAAGCTCTTCGGCATCAGCAGCTTCAGCCAGGTAAAAATGCGCAGCCCTCTCACAGAAACATCCTGGCCGGTGTATTCAATGTCATGCAGCATTGAGATAACTGCGCCAAGGCATAAGATAATACTGATAGTTAGCACAATCCTTTTTAGATATGGGCGCAAAAAAACAACCGAGCTCAAAGCTCCAGTATTTGGTAGATTCATTAGTAAATTCCTGTCTAAGCCAAGGCTACTGAGGCTTTCTATTCTGAAGATTTCGCCAGGGTTATCAAGCGGAATTACCCTAGATAGAAATAGGCCTTTATCACTTACCTATTTTGCTCGGCCCCTGATTGTCTTCCCCGCTGGGTTTAGGAGGCACAATCAAAAATAGATGTACGTGCTTATCAATCTCTGGGTCGATCTTCTTTGCCAGGGCTAGATAGGCAGCAGCAGCAGGTTGATCGCCGGACTGCTTAGCTAGGCCCGAGGCAATCTTATAGGCCTCAGCGCTAGGCTGCGGCACACGTTCTAAGTATTGATTGATAAGAGCCATGCCCTTGCGAATTCGCCCAGTTTCTAAGCACGCCCGTGCCCATAATAATTCGGTAGTCGCCGAGTTTTTAATTTTGAAGGCAGTGCGTGCGGCACCATGTGCCACTTCGAATCGGAAAGGATAGCCTGTGTTAAGAGCTGCTCGCACATAGGGTTCGGTGAAATCAACGTCATTGCGGTCAAATATCCGACCTCGGTCAAACTGGCGGCAAGCTAACTCAGCTGATTCAGGTTTGTTCTCTGCTAAATAGGCTTTACCCAGTGCCAAATGAAGCTTAGCCTTAGCCGGATAGAGAGTGAGAGCGCTTTTGGCCAGCTCTTGCATATAGCGAGGATTAGTAATTGTTTCTTGCTCCGCCATGGCCAAGACCAAGCCAGCTTTTGCAGAAAGAATAATCTCAGAAGATAGCTTTTGTTCTTCAGCCAACTTTAGAGCAGCAGCAAACAGATTAGCGGCCTCAGAATTCATGCGTTGCGTACTTTGATAGCTTGCTTGGGCTATTAGAGCTAAAGGCAATTTCTCATCCTGCTTCAGTGCTCTCGATGCTTCAATGTTGCCACGCTCGATATTGGCACCACCATCAACGCTGAGCAAAAATGCCAACAAAGCTCTTAGCTTAGAATCATTTGCTTCTAGCCTCAGGGCACCACGCAAAAGTGCGCTATTACTAGAATAGGCTCGATCGCGCCAATTAGACAGACCAATCATAGTCAACAAGGCCAGCGAAACGAGCAACAAAGGCTTAGCTGGCAGACCCAGTAATTTACGACCGCCTTGTTGCAGCATTCCTGCTACTAGTGGCGCAAATAAGTCAGAGACCACCAGGCAAAGACCAAAGCACGACATGTAGAGGCGCTCCGCCGAAGCATACTCAGGCTGTAAGACCAAAGCCTGCGGCAGTAAGCCAATCAGAAATAGATACAAGCCAAACAGCGACAGAGGCCGGCTTTTGAATTTCACCATCAAAGCCAGAGCAATAGCTACTACAGCCATTCCAGCTAGAGCACCAGGGTCGGTGAAGCCGCTAGCGATAGCAAATACTGGAGCAATAGTAAGACCAATAGGCAGAATAAAAATACGCAGGTAGTACAAAGCTAGTACTTTAAGTTGAGTGGCAAAATAAACTTGCTCAGGTAGAAGAGGCAAACCCAAACCATTTCCCACAGGCAAGGTGCTCTTGAGCATAAATAAGAAGGGCAAACCGACTGTGGTAGCTGTTAGAGCACCAAACTCCCAAGCTCTTTCATAGAGCCAATCTTGCCAAGAATAGCTACCTTCATTGCCATCATTGGCAGGCTTTAATAGCAAACCAAGAACAATCATTGAAAGCGGAATCGTAATAGCCTGACAGGAAGTAAAAACCGAAAAGGCAACACAGAGATAAGCAGCCAGATAGCCGAACACCCCTCGCCCAACCGACTTTGCCATAAATCCTGTGAGAAATGCATTCAATGCCAGAGAGAAGCACAAGAATGTAATCAGACTACCTCGGCTCATAATATGAGCGACAGAATCGCTAGCTATAGGATGCACCGCCAGTAGTGCTGAGGCGAGAAAGGGAACGAGAAGGGGGTAATTACTAGCAGCAACATACTTACGCCCGACCCGAAAGAATTTGGTTAGACGACTAAGCAAGAAGAATGAACTTAAGACACAACCAACGTGCAACAGCACATTTACGGCATGGTATAGAGCCGGATTAAAGCCAGCGGACTGAAAATCAAGGGCAATGGAGGCAGCAGTGATTGGTGCAGAAAAAGGATGAAGAAAACCATCAGCGAATAACTGAATCCAGTATTCATTCCATTTTTTTGGTTCAATGCCACGTAAAGGTTGAACTTGAAAATAATCGCCTAGAGTAAAACCATTCCAGATAGAGGCAGCATGAGCAGCCAGACATAACAAAAAGAGAATCGAACAAAAAATTACAACAGCTTTGCGCCCCACCCAGTGTTGCTCTGCACTGAGATCGACAGCAATAGCACTATTACCAGTATGTGGTCCAGGCGAAGGCTTCTTGGTCATCTAAAAATCTTTCGTTCCAGACTTTACCCATTCTTCATAAGAAGGCGGCTCGGCAGCGCTGCCACTATGGCGAACGAAATAATCAGCCAGCAGTTCATTGTAGCGAGCTATACCCTTTTCCGAACTCGACTGAGAAGGGGAAGGCAAGGCAGGAGCTGAGCTCTCAACTTTCGCTACTGATTTAGACTCTTGCTTAGGTTCTGGTGAAATTAGAGCTTGTACTGGCCCTGATTTATCGACTGCTTTATTCGTGACTTTATTGATCGCCCCCGAGCTAGAACTAGAGCTAGAACTCGACGAAGGCACCACAGTCATCACGGCTTTCTCAAGCCGGCTCATACTGTCACTCTTGGCACCATTGGCCTGATGCATCAAGATACCGACAGGACTTACTTCCCGTCCTTTATCTACAGTGTCAACATTGTCAGCACTGCCTACAGCAGCACCAAAAATAACCGGCAGAGACTTATCGGAATACTCCGCAATAAGCTTCAACACTTCATCATGATGCTCAAAGCCCGGCGAAATACGGGAGTAGCAAGTAACGGCGTCGCGATACTTACCTTGAGTAATCATTTTCGCGGCCAGGGCAAAAAGGGCCCGATCGAGCAAAACTTGTCGTTGCTCTTGCTTCGGCCGCTTTTCTTCCAAGAGGCTCCGCTCTAGAACGTTAACGGCATTGGCTTCATCACCTTTGGCCAGATAGCTCTCAGCCAGCCTGACCAAATCTTTATGACTGGCATCAAAACTATTGCAGCACTCATACACTGTCAGGGCAAAAAGACCAAGTAAGATGGTGGCAAGTAAACCGCCGACAAGAAGCACTGGTGTCTTCAGCGGTGAGCCACGTAGTACCCGGCGCGCCTGAGGCGCCTCTACAGCTCGCTGACGACCGCTTCTAGACAAAGTCTTAGAAGAATCAACAAAGTCGCCACAATCCAAACAAAAACCCATCCGCCTATTTACCGGTCGACGGCATTGCGGGCACAGTTTTTCTATCTCGGATCGGCTATTAGACTTAGTCGGAAACTTTGACATCGTCACCAGTGTATCATCCCCGACTAATTCTTTTAACGGTTGTGGGCCCTTAAGACTAAGCCAAAGAAAGCCTGAGGAAGCAATAAGGAAAGGGAAGCAGAGCTGATGCTAATATATAGTCAAGCAGCCACTAAATAGTGAGCGCATGAGGAGCATTATGAGTACAGGTGAGCTAGTGGAAGAGCGCAAACTTGATGGCCAAGAGCCTAAAGTTTCATTGACCGCCGAACAAATTGCAGCAAAAAAACAGCGTCAAGCAGCCGAATTAGCAGCCGAGAAAGCTGAGGTCTGGCAGTCTATTAGCGCCCTCTATATTCCTCTTTCGCTATTTCTATCCTGCGTCAGCTTCTCTGCCGGCGCCTTCCTGCTTTACAACTATCAAGAACCAGCTGGCTGGGGCTTCATAGTCCTAACCGTTGCCATAGCCCTTTCTGCCTTTATCGCCCTCTTTCGCTTTCAAAATAAATTCAGAGCCCAGGGCATTGTCGGTGGCAAAGACACTGAGATGATCAAGCCAGGTTCTGCCCAGGTAGAACCAGAGAGCGAAGCTAGCGACCACGACCAAGCAGTCCAAGAATAGCTCCGAGTAGCCTGAGTAATCTGAAAATGGCAGAGTCTTAGAACTGCCATTTTTTTATTGGCAATAAAAAACGGCCATTGCTGGCCGTTTTGATATTTTGAATTGAGCAATCTGCAGGAGCATAAGCTCCAACAATTTAACGCTTCGAGAATTGGAACCGTTTACGAGCTCTCTTACGACCAGCTTTCTTCCGCTCTTTGATACGTGGGTCGCGAGTAAGCAGACCTTCAGCACGCAGTGTCGGACGATTTTGCGGAGCAGCCTCGGACAAGGCACGAGCGATACCGTGGCGAATAGCACCAACTTGACCAGCAATACCACCGCCGCGGACCAAAACCATGACATCAAATCTGCCCATGGCGTCTGCCGCTTCAAAACCAGCATAAATTTCTTTAGCTAGACCGGGGCGACCACCAATGTAATCTTCCATGGTGCGGCCATTAATAGTGACCGTACCTGTACCTGGGATCAAACGAACTCTGGCTGTGGCGCACTTTCTTCGTCCTGTGCCGATGTACTGAATAACGCTAGTCATGTGGAACTCTTTTCCTATGTATATATCTTCGAATGTTCTGAATATTGTCTACCGGTCGCTAATTAGCTAGCGTGAACGTGTTCAGGAAGCTTCAAGTCAGCAGGCTTTTGAGCAATGTGTGGATGCTCAGCGCCGACATAGACTTTCAACTTGGTGAACTGGCGATCGCCCAATTTGTTGTGGGGCATCATGCCACGGATAGCTTTCTCAAGGATGGCGATAGGCCGTCTTGCTCTCAAGTGAGCAAGGCTTTCTTCCTTGAAACCACCTGGGAAACCAGAGTGGTGTCTATACATCTTTTGAACTTCTTTTTTACCGGAGACTTGAATCTTCTCGGCATTAACTACAACGACGAAGTCGCCGCAATCAACGTGAGGGGTGTATTCAGGTTTGTGCTTGCCTCTGAGTACATTGGCAACTTCACTGGCAACACGACCCAAAGTTTTACCTTCGGCATCGACTACCAACCATTCTCTGGTTACTTCTTCTGGTTTCGGGCAATAAGTCTTCACTTTAAAATCTCCTGGAACTTTTGCTCCCACAGCCTGAAGGCTTCGGGGTAATGGACCGAATCCAACGTCAAACCCCAAGGGGGAGCGTTAGGGCCGGCGAGCTCTCGATCTCTTTTCTCAAGAGCCTGAGAAACACTCTCCGCGTCCCTTTTGCCGAGCCCTATTTCTAGTAGGGTTCCGACAATAATGCGGACCATATTGTACACGAAGTGATCGGCCGCTATCCAGAACTCCAGCTCCCCTTCACGTAAATTCAACAATTCAGCACGGTAAATCAGGCAAGATGGGTTGGCATTGGAGGTGGTAGAGGAGCGAAAAGCACTGAAATCATGTTGGCCCAAAAGGCGGGAAGCCCCGTCCTGCATAGGTTTCAGGCTTAGCGGCTGACGCACATGGAGGTGAGTATCTTTTAACAAGGCAGATCTTTGCGAACGGTTCAAGATTCGATAAACATATTGTCTTTTTGTCGCACTGTAACGAGCGTGAAATGTTTCCGGAACCACCTGCAAATCCACCACCGAAATATCTCTGGGCAAAATTCCGTTCAAACTCCAGGCCATCTGATGCAAATCTAAGTCTTGACCTAGCTGGTCGTCAGGGCCGGCAAATGGGAAATCAAAATGAGCCACCTGGCCGCCAGCATTGACACCAGTATCGGTGCGCCCACTCATATGCACTCGCGTATCAACTTTGGCCAAGACACTTACGGCCTTTTCTAATTCATGCTGCACAGTGCGAACGCCCCCCTGGAATTGAGAGCCGTGGAAATTCTTCCCGGAATACTCAAGCAGGAGGGCGATGCGTGGCACTTAGATAATGCCTACAGAATCTATGTCTAGACCAGTTGGATGATCGCCATTTCGGAGTTGTCTCCGCGGCGAGGTCCAATCTTGATAATGCGGGTGTAACCGCCCTGACGATCTTTATAGCGAGGAGCGATATTGTCGAATACCTTTCTCACTACTTCTTTGTCGTAAAGATAGCTAGACACCTGACGACGCAAGTGCACAACACGAGCTACTTCCTTAGCGGCTTCTTTATCGCCGTTCTTAGCTTTCTCGTGAAGAGCTTTGTAATCGCCTACCTGACCGTGCTTACCTTTGGTGATGATCTTCTCAGCGTGGGAGCGAACTGCCTTTGCCTTAGCAAGGGTAGTTTCGATCTCATCGTGACGAAGAAGCTCGGTAGCTAGTGCGCGCAATACCGCTTTTCTTTGGTCGGCGGGGCGGCCTAGTTGGTGGCCGGGTACTCTGTGACGCATAACAGTTCCTTCTAATCTTGTACTTCTGGGCTATCTTTTAACGGGCTTTAACTTATTTGTCTTTCGGTGTATCGGCCAAGGTGAGGCCGAATTGGCGAAGACGTTCAATCACTTCGTCAGCTGACTTCTTACCGAAGTTTTTGATATTCATCAGATCGTCGTAAGACAATTTGAGAAGCTCGCCGAGTGAATTGATATTGGCTCTCTTCAAGCAGTTGTAGGCTCTAACTGAAAGCTCTAGCTCTTCGATAGAGATGGAGCTATGTTTGCCGTCTTGTTGTTGAGGCTGAGTAGCTGCCGGCACCATTGGCTTACCGGACAATTCAGCTATCGGTAGCAAGTGCTCAATAATCTGACGGGCAGCTTGAGAAATTGCTTCGGTAGCATCCATTGAACCATTGGACCAAAGTTCAATAGTCAACTTATCAAAATCAGTTGATTCGCCAACGCGAGTAGGCTCAACGTTGTAGCTTACTTTGCGGATAGGCATGAAAACAGCATCGATAGGAAGCACATCGATAGCCTGTTTGTAATGGCTGTGGGAGTCAGCAGGTACATAGCCTCTGCCACGCTCAACAGTGATTTCAGCACGAATACGACCACCCTCTGCCAATGTGCAAAGCTGCCAATCGGGATTGATGATAGTAGCGTCGGCTGGACACATGATGTCGCGTCCGGTGACAGCACCAGATCTATCGATATCGAGATGCAAATATTGTGGTTCGTTGCTGAAAGTCTTTACGACCAGGCCCTTCAGATTAAGCATGATATCGATCACGTCTTCAACAACACCAGGAACGGTGGTGAATTCGTGAGTAATGCCTTCAATTCTGACAGCAGTAACGGCAGAACCGTCGAGAGAAGAGAGCAATACTCTTCTTACGGCGTTACCAAGGGTGGTGCCATAACCTTTTTCCAATGGTTCAATGACGAACTTACCGTATATAGAGCCATCAGCTCCGGTCTTGTTCTCAAGGCACTTGATTCTTAAAGGTTCCATATTATCTCCGTGACGAAAGTGGCTGTCGGCGAAGCTTCTAGTATCGATTGATGTGTTCATTAATTTGAATAGTACTCAACTATGAGGGCTTCTGGTGGCAGTAATAACGCTTAAAAGGTCAGTGACTAGACTCTTCTGCGCTTCGGTGGACGGCAACCATTGTGGGGAATTGGTGTGACGTCTTTGATCAAAGTGATTTCTAGACCGGAACTCTGTAAAGCACGGATTGCAGTTTCGCGGCCGGCTCCAGGCCCTTTAACCAATACTTCAACCTGTCTCATGCCCTGGTCCATGGAACGCTTGGCCACAGATTCAGCAGCTTGTTGAGCGGCGAAGGGAGTGCCCTTCTTAGCGCCCTTGAAGCCCGCTGTACCAGCAGAACCCCAAGCGATCACCTGACCTTGTGGGTCAGTAGAAGTGACGATGGTGTTATTGAAGGTACTTGAAATGTGAACGATGCCTTGCAGTACATAACGACGTTCTTTTTTCTTAGTTCTAGCCTTCGGTGACTTAGCCATAGCTTTCCTGCTTCTATCCTTTAGTTAATGCTCTTACTACTTAATGATTTGCTGCCTAGATTTATTACCTAGATTTATTTACCGGGAGCTTGCTTCTTGCCGGCTACGGTAACGCGCTTGCGACCGCGACGAGTTCTAGCATTGGTTTTAGTGCGCTGACCACGAGTGGGCAGGCCTCTTCTGTGTCTTTGGCCACGGAAGCAATTGATTTCAATCAAACGCTTAACGTTAAGACCTTCAACCCGTCTTAGATCGCCTTCGACCTGGTAATTTCCGCTCTTCTCAATCTCTTCACGAACGCGACCGACTTCTTCTTCAGTCATGTCTTGTACGCGCTTCGAATCAGGAATGCCTACTTTCTTACAGATTTTGGCGGCAGTTGTTCTGCCAATGCCGTGGATATAAGTAAGCGCGATTGGCGCTCTCTTGTTTCTCGGCAGGTCTACACCGGCAATACGGGCCATTTGTCCTTTAACCTCAAACAGATACTTAAAACAGATACTTAAAACAGTTTCTTGAACTTTCTTGCGAACAACTTCTTGCAATAAGAGGCAAGCACTCAAGGTATCAAAGTAGCGCAATATATGCGTCTAATATCCTAACAAGAGTTAACTTGTCACTTCTTAACCTTGGCGTTGTTTGTGCTTTGGATTTTCACAAATAACAGCGACGCGACCTTTACGGCGTATCACTTTGCACTTCTCACAAATCTTCTTTACTGACGCTCTAACTTTCATAATTCAGCTCTCTGAGCGGCTTTCACCGCATCCCTTATTTACTTGTTGTGTATGAAACGACGCTAAGCTTATTTCACCGAAGACGTTACCTGCCCGCATTTACATGCAAAACAAGTGCCCTTCAGACAAACGTCCCATTGTACCTCAAATCACCACAAATCAATCAATCTTTGATTCGGTATGTGATTCTTCCGCGCGTGAGGTCATACGGAGTGAGCTCTACACGAACGCGATCGCCAGGAAGTATCTTAATAAAGTTCTTCCGAATCTTGCCTGATATGTGAGCCAGAACTTTGTGTCCATTGTCCAGCTCTACCCGAAACATGGCATTGGGCAAGGATTCCCGGATGGTACCCTCGAATTCTATTACGCCCTGTTTAGTCATCCAACTACCTCGTTGGGACGCTTAGTAAGTATTTCAGCGTCACCATCAGTGATGAGCAAAGAATGCTCAAAATGGGCCGATGGTCTGTAATCTTGTGTTACAACAGTCCAGCCATCTGGTTTGGTGCGAACCTTGTCGCCGCCCTGATTGAACATCGGTTCAATCGCTATTACCATACCAGGTTTCAACTTGGTCTTGCTACCGGTGCGATAGTTGAAGATGAATGGATCTTCATGGTAGTCAGGCCCAATGCCGTGTCCGCCGTAATCGCGCACGATGCCATAAGCCCCTTCTTTACCAACATCTTCTACAGCTCCACCAATTTGATCGAGAGTAGCACCGGCTTTCGCTACTTTTATGGCTTCATACAAAGAACGTTGAGTAGCATCCAAAAGGTTTTGTACGGCTTTCGTTACAGTTCCAATTGGCACGGTTATGGCAGTATCGCCAATGAAGTTGAAAGGCTTGCCGTCGACCATGCGTCGTACCGAAACGCCAATATCAAGGCTTAAAATATCGCCATCTTTAAGCACTTTCTTCTTGCTGGGAATACCGTGTACCACTTCTTCATTGACCGAGGCGCAGACCGTCGCCGGGAAACCCCGGTAACCTTTGAATGTGGGAATGTGGCCAGCATCTGTAATGGCTTTCTCAGCCATTTGATCGAGCTCATAAGTGGTTATGCCTGGGACCGCCGCTCTTGAAATCATCTCAAGCACAGCGCCAGCAAGGCGACCGGCCTCACGAATAAGTTCGATATCTTCTTCTTTCGTTAATATCATTGTCTAGCTGGATACCTTTGACTGCAGAGCTTTCAAAATATCGGCAAAAATTACTTCTTGCTCGCCCTCACCATTAACGGCTGATACTATCCCTTTACTACCGTAGTAATCAATTAAGGGTGCAGTCAGTTCGTGATAGACACTGAGACGTTGCTTCACGAGCTCAGGCTTATCATCAGAGCGGTGCGAAAGCTCAGTGCCGCAAAGATCGCAGATGCCATCTTTTTTAGCTGGTGAAAATTTGACGTGATAGACCGCATTGCAAGCCTTATTAGGGCAGACGCGACGACCAGTAATGCGCTCTTCCAGAATCGAATCGCTGGTTTGCAAGTCAATCACTACATCAAGCGATGCTTTCAGTTCAGCCAGGAGAACATCCAAGCTTTCAGCCTGGGCTCGGTTACGAGGGAAGCCATCAAGAATGAAGCCCTTAGCGCTTTCAGGCTGACTGAGCTTTTCCCGAAATAGATCGATCAAAACTTGGTCAGGCACCAGCTGCCCTTTATCCATATATTCTTTTGCAGCGAGACCGGCTTTGGTACTGTTTTTCACAGCCTCACGCAAAAGGTCTCCTGATGACAAATGCAGCAATGAAAACTTAGTCGAAAGTTTTTTGCATTGAGTACCTTTACCAGCTCCAGGAGCGCCTAAAAACAAAATGCGCATTTAGATTTCCTTCTTGTCTTGAGATTTGAATAAGCCACGCGCTTGATACTTAGAAGAAAGCGCATGGGTAAGAATCTGGCGCTGGGTGTCGATGGCGACACCAACCAGAATAATTAGAGATGTACTACCGAGGCCCTGCAATGTAGTCACCTGTGTCCACTGCTCGATGTGAATCGGGGCAATAGCAATGACAGCCACCGAAGCAGCACCAATGAAAGTCAAACGATTGAGGGTCTTTTCTAAGAAATCGGCAGTAGGCCGACCAGGACGAACGCCTTGAATAGCGCGGCCACTTCTTCTTAGATTCTCGGACATATCGCGCACGGGCAAGATGATTGAGGAATAGAAGAAAGCAAAGAATAGAATCAAGACAAAGTAAACCAGTGAATGCTCCCAACGATAATAAGAGAAAGCATTAGCGCCCTCTTGAGCAAGGAAGCCCCAGGTGTCTTTGGCCCAAGTTTGCTGACAAAGACTAACAAAAGCAGCACCAATTCCAGGAATATCTTTGATGACGTTGTAGAGCACCTGACCGGGATCGGTTTTCTGCTGAGCGAGGAACTGCATGATGGTCGACGGGAACATCAAAAGCGAAGAAGCAAAGATGATCGCCATAACCCCTGAAGGGTTAACCGGCAAATACATATAGTCTTCAGGAGCGGCAAATATCTGCCTGCCAACATTTCGCCTAGAGCCCATTACCATGACCTTGCGCACACCCTGCTGCAAGCGAACGATAAAAGCTACTACTAGAAGGAAGAAGATAACCAGGGCAGTGACGCCCCAAACAGGAGCTTGTCCTGTTTGCACTGATTCGACAGTATTTTTGATCATGACCGGCATACGAGCGGCGATACCAAGGAAGATCAAAAGTGAAGCACCGTTGCCGACACCACGCTCAGTAATCAGTTCGCCCATCCACATGATGAAGACAGCGCACGATGTCAGGATAATCGTAGTGTTAATCAGAAATAGTGGACCTGGAGTAATTACGACCCCGGGAATGCGAGACAACAACTGAGCCAACATGAACGACTGGAAGATTGCCAAGAACACAGTAGCAACACGAGATATCTGAGCTAGCTGCCGGCGGCCTTGCTCACCTTGTTCTTTCTGCAGATTCTCAAGCTTAGGAATAACCACAGTCATCAACTGCATGACAATTGATGATGTGATGAAGGGTCCAATACCCATCGAGAAAACTGAAAGCTTGTTCAAGGCACCGCCGGTGAACAAGTCGATCATGCCAAGTAAGTTTTGAGCCAGCTCAGGGTGTTTAGTAAAAGCACCAGGGTCAACCCCTGGAATCGGTACGTGCACACCTAAGCGATAGAGAAAAATCATAGTCAGGGTGAAAATGATTCTTTCTTTTAGACCAGGAGCACTAAGCAGAGCGAGCCAGTCTTCTGGTCCCCCTATCTTCGCACCACGTTTGCTCACACTCTCTGACATTCTGTTCCCCTATTCTCTTTGCAAGCCCTAATTGGCTTAGTTGGCTTTGCAAGATCTGTTCGTCAACTCTTCAACTCTTAATTGTAGGCTCTATTACTAACAAAGCTCTGCTGCTGCGGTAAAAAATAGCAAAATATTAGAACGCTCCAGCAGGTAGAACCACTGGAGCGTTGCAATTTTGAACTAGATCACTACTAGCGATTTTTTGGATTACGGGTTGGTGCAGCTGGTTGAATTACTTCATAAGAACCGCCGGCAGCCTGAATCTTATCGATAGCACCTTGAGAGAAGTGGTGAGCACTTACTTTCACAGCAACTTTCAAATCACCATTGCCAAGTACTCTCAAACTATCATTGTGCTTGCGGATAACTCCGTGAGCAACAAGAGCATCTGGAGTTGCTTCAGTGTTAGCTGGCAATACGTTTAAAGCATCAACGTTGATGATTACCCAATCGCGTCCTGGCACTGCATCGAAGTTGTGAATCTTAGGCAGTCTTCTGAACAACGGTGTTTGACCGCCTTCAAAACCAAAGCGTCTAGCTTCACCTGATCTCTGACCTTGACCATTGTGACCACGGGTAGAAGTTTTACCGTGTCCGGAAGCGCGGCCGCGACCTACTCTTTTTCTCTTCTTACGTGAGCCTTGATCTGGTCTTACTTCATCAATTTCCATCGTTTCTCCTTTGCCTCACGCCGTCACTTAGTGTTTCAGTTAACGACTCGGCTGACTTAAATAACGTACTTAATTTCTGTACTGGTGCTAATTACTTAGCTTTCTTGGCGCTTTTTGCAGGAGCAGCAGCTTCTTTCTCTTCAACCACTGTGACTAAGTGATGAACTTTGTTCACCATGCCACGAATGGTTGGGCTGTCAGCGTGCAATACACTGCTGTTGAACTTGCGTAGTCCAAGCGCGCGAACGACTTTCTTCTGGTCGTCTCTCTTACCGACGAGACCCTTCGTTAAAGTTATCCGTAACATTTCGACCCCTCAATTGAACTTTAGATTTGTACGAGCTGCTAATGCAGTTCTTGATTATGAAAACAGTTGACGAATGCTTACGCCACGCAGACGTGCAGCATCTTCGAATGTTCTCAGACCTTTGAGACCAGCAACGGTAGCGCGAGCTACGTTTAGTGGCGAACGCGATCCTAGTGATTTGGAAAGTACATCACCAACACCAGCAAGTTCAAGAATGGCACGTGCAGCACCACCGGCGATTACTCCGGTACCTTTAGCAGCTGGTTTCAAAAGAATACGGCTGGCGCCGGTCTTTCCAGTAATTTGGTGAGGAATTGTGGTGCCTACTAGAGGAACTGAAACAAGAGATTTTCTTGCATCAACAACACCCTTTTGAATGGCCGATACAACTTCGGATGCTTTACCAACACCGATGCCGACTTGACCTTTGCCGTTACCGACAGCAACTACAGCGCGGAAGGAGAGCTTTTTACCACCCTTAACTACTTTAGTTACGCGGCGAACTTGAATGATTTTCTCTTCCCATTCAGATTCAACACGCTCACGCTTGTTGTCATCTGGACGACGACTAGGGCCACCATCGCGGCCTCCACCACCAGGTCCGCGACGGCCGCGACGAGCGCCATCGGGTGCTGCTACTGGAGCAATTGCATCCTCGATTCCGGCAACCTTATCTTCTCTGTCCATCTAGAAGTACCCTCTACTATCTTTTTAATCGGATTTTAAATCGGAAAACGTAAAAACTATTTTTGTTCTAGAACTCAAGACCAGCTTCACGAGCGGCTTCTGCCACTGCGGCGACACGGCCATGGTAGATGTAGCCACCACGATCGAATACAACTGAATCAATGCCTTTAGCTTTAGCGCGTTTGGCAACAAGGGCACCAACTGTCTTAGCTGATTCGACATTCCAGGTCTTGGCGTCTTTCAGTTCGGCATCGAGAGTGCTTGCCATTACAAGTGTTTTGGCAGTGGTATCGTCGATGATTTGAGCATAAATATGCTTGTTCGAACGATATACGCAAAGCCGTGGACGCTCAGTGCTACCAGACAACCGGCGACGGATGCGGTAGTGAACTTTGATGCGATTGAGCTTTCTGTCTAGCTTCTTAATCATTAACCCGGTCCTCTATAAATTACTTCTTCTTACCAGCAGCCTTACCAGCTTTACGGCGGATAACTTCACCGGCATATTTAACGCCCTTACCTTTGTAAACTTCAGGTGGACGCTTCTCGCGAATAAAGGACGCTACGTCGCCAACAGCTTGTTTGTCGATTCCACTAACGGTAATAACGTTACCTTTGCCAACAGCAATAGTGACGCCTGCAGGTGGAGTGATTTCAACAGGGTGGGAATAGCCCAGTTGCATTACCAACTTGTTGCCATCCATGGCGGCGCGATAGCCAACGCCGATAATCTCAAGGTTGCGATCGAAACCTTCATTGACCCCTTTGACCATGTTGGCCAAAAGAGTGCGGCTCAAACCATGCAAGCTACGTGTAGTTCTGTTTTCAGAATTACGGGTCACTGTGATTTTGCCATCTTCATGCTTGAAAGACATCTCAGGGACAAAAGTACGATCTAGTTGTCCTTTAGGTCCTTTGACGGTCACTTTGTGATCATCAATCTGAACCGTCACGCCAGATGGCACTGGGATTGGTGCTTTACCGATACGAGACATTGCTCTTAACTCCTACCTACTTATTATGATTACCAGACTTCGGCAACAACTTCGCCGCCGAGGTTGCTCTTGCGAGCTTGGCGATCAGTCATTAGCCCGCGGCTGGTGCTAACTATTGCTACGCCCATTCCGCCATAAACTCTGGGCACTTTTTTGGATGGGCGATAAACCCGTAGACCAGGCTTGGACACGCGCTTCAAACCTTGAATAACGTGTTCGCCCTTACTGCCGTATTTAAGAACAATGCGCATGCGCTGTTCAGGAGAGCCCAGGGCTCTTGTCTCGAATGAAGAAATGAATCCTTCATTACGCAACAGCTCGGCAATAGCTACCTTCGCCTTGGAGGCGGGCATCTCAACGGCCGGAGCCTGAACGCGGATGGCGTTTCTAATACGTGTGAACATGTCCGAAATTGGATCTGTGACCGGCATTTGCTATCTCCTACCAGCTAGACTTCGTGAGTCCAGGAATCAAACCTTCGTGAGCCATTTTTCTCAAGCAACAGCGGCACAAGCCAAAGTCGCGATAAACCGCTCTGGGCCGCCCGCATATGCGACAGCGATTGTGCAAGCGCACCTTCGGGTATTTGCCTTTGGCGACCAATACCTGGCGCTTATGCTCCTTATCAACCATGGATGTTTTAGCCACGTTGTGCTTTCCTCTCCTTACGACTCTTCTTTAAAATTCTAACTATTGACTGACGTTCTGCTTCTTGAAGGGCATGCCCATGGCGGCTAGCAGTGCATACGCTTCTTGATCTGTTGGGGCAGTGGTGACGATGGAAATATCCATGCCGCGTACTGCATCGATTGACTCGTAATTGATTTCAGGGAAAATCAATTGCTCCTTGATACCAACGGAGAAATTGCCGCGACCATCAAACGATTTGCCGGATAGACCGCGGAAGTCGCGGATACGTGGCAATGAAATGTGAATGAGCTTAGCCAGGAAGTTCCACATGCGCTCTCCGCGGAGAGTAACTGAGGCACCGACAGGCATACCCTTTCTCAATTTGAAAGTAGCGATGGATTTCTTGGCGCGATTTGTCACAGGCTTTTGGCCAGCGATAATGCCCAATTCTTTGACGCCATTTTCAATTGCCTTAGCGTTGCTGGTGGCTTCGCCCAAACCCATGTTGATTACAACTTTGACAATGCGGGGAACCTGCAAGTCATTCTTGTAGCCAAATTGCTTTTTAAGACTCTCTCTTACCTGGGTTTGGTAATTTTCTTTGATATCGAACATTGCCTTCTACCTTACTTTTGATTAGCTGCTTCTTGAGACGGTCTTTGTCGTCTCTGCTTCTTTATATAGGTCTTAAACGCCTAGTTCTTTGCGGAACTCAGCTCTTACAGGTTTCTTCTTCTCGTTGGAGTAGAGCATTACTTTGCAAGCAAACAAAGGTGCTTCTTGCTTGATGATGCCGCTCTTGCCATAAGCATTTTTGGCTTTGACGTGACGAGTGACGACGTTAACGCCTTCAACAAGAACTTTACCGAGCTTAGGGAATACCTTAAGCACTTTGCCGATCTTGCCTCTGTCGCCTTCGAGCTTCTGGCCATTCTTCTTGGTGCGTGTTCTGCAGCCAGAGATAACCATAACTAGATCGCCGCGTTTTACGTGAACCGATGGCACCAGGTTGGTGGCACTAGGCTTAACGAGTGCGCGCGAGATAACTTGCTTGTTACCCATTTTGACTTTGGTCTTAATGGGAGCGTTGGTGTAGCGCACCGACATTTCTTTTTTAGCTGTATAAGCCATTGTTAGAGAACCTCCGGAGCCAATGAAATGATCTTGGTGAAGTTCTTGTCACGAAGTTCACGTGCGATTGGTCCAAACACGCGAGTACCTTTTGGGTTGCCGTCTTTTTGCACGATCACAGCAGCATTGTCGTCAAAGCGGATGGTTGAACCATCTGGACGACTAACGTTCTGTTTGACGCGTACAACAACTGCACGGACAACTTCAGACTTCTTCACGGGCATGTTAGGTAGAGCATCTTTGACCGTAGCCACGATGACATCGCCAACAGTTGCAAATGTTTTATTGGATCCGCCCAGGACCCGGATGCACAAGAGCTCTCTAGCTCCAGTGTTATCTGCACAGGTCAGTCTTGTTTCTTGCTGAATCATGAGGCAGATACCTCGCTGGCTTTATTAGAGATGGCATGGCCAGTCACTTCAATAACGGTGAATCTTTTGTCTTTGGACAATGGACGGCATTCTTCAATGCGAACCACGTCGCCCATTTGACACTTGTTTTCAGCATCGTGAGCTTTGAACTTGCGCGTCTCGGCAATTTGCTTCTCATACTTGTGGTGCGGTGAACGGCTTTCGACAGCTACTACAACTGTCTTATCCATTTTGTTGGATACAACCTTCCCGACTAATACCTTCTTTGGCATTTCTCGACCCCTTAGTCTCTCTCTTTAACTCAGTCCAGCTTTTTAAGCAGTGACAAAAATGACTTTTTCAGTAGCCACTGTCAGCAGTTGCGCAAGTTTCTTTCTTTCTAAACGCAATTTTGCTGGACTCTCCAACTTTCTTAGAGCCAACTGAAAACGCAGGTCGACGATTGTCTTACGAGTCTCATCAATACGTGCATTCAGCTCCTCAGGGGAAAGCTCTCTCATTTCTCGCACTCTCATTTCGCGGCTCCTCCGGCATGCCTTTCGATTACACGGCATTTAACAGGTAACTTCTGGGCGGCCAATTCGAGCGCGTGGTGCGCATCTTTCTGGGCCACTCCGGACATTTCAAACATTACGCGTCCGGTTTTGACAACGGCTACCCAGAATTCTGGGTTACCTTTACCGGAGCCCATTCTGGTCTCGGCTGCTTTCTTAGTTACTGGCTTGTCTGGAAAAACGCGAATCCACATTTTTCCGCCGCGGCGCACACTACGCACCATGGCTTTACGAGCAGCTTCTATTTGGCGTGAAGTAATCCAGCAAGGCTCGAGTACTTGCAAGCCGTAGTCCCCAAATTGGACTTCAACTCCTCTTGATTCAGCGCCGCACATGCGACCGCGCTGCATCTTTCTGTATTTTGTTCTCTTGGGCATTAACATGGGTTATTGACCTGCCTTCCTGGGTCTACGACCAGACTTGACTGGATCTCTCGCATCTTTATTGTTGTTGCGAGCTCCGCCTTCTTGTGAACGTTCTTGTTGCGTCTTGATATTTGGAGGTGACCATTGACCAGGCTCCAACTCACCGCGGAAGATCCACACCTTGATGCCGATGATACCCATCATGGTATTTCCTTCGGCAGTGGCGTAGTCGATATCGGCACGCAAGGTTTGCAGTGGAATACGACCTTCTTTTGCCCATTCGGTACGAGCGATTTCAGCACCGCCCAAACGACCGGCAACCATGATTTTGACGCCGATAGCGCCAGCACGCATACAACGTTGCATGGCTTGCTTCATGGCACGACGGAAAGCAACGCGCTTTTCTAATTGCTGAGCAATTGACTCGGCAACAAGCTTAGCTTCGAGATCTACGCGGTTGACTTCAAGAATGTTGATCTTGATATCGAGACCAGTGCGGTTAAGCATGGCACGTAGTTTTTGGCTCAGGTTTTCGATGCCCTGGCCACCTTTACCTACAACCACACCAGGTCTGGCTGTGTAGATATCGATCGTTACTTGATCTGCTTTTCTAGAAATTTCTACTTTGGAGCAACCGGCGCCAGAGAGTTCTTTCTTTAGGTAGGCTCTAAGGCGAGCATCCTCTTCAATCAGAGGGGCAACGTCTTTCTTCTGAACAAACCAGTTAGAAGCCCAGCCCCGGTGAATACCGACGCGAAAACCAACAGGATTTACTTTCTGACCCAACTTCTTAGTCCTCACTTACTCTAACTCGAGTCTTTTGACTCGCAATTTGACTCTTATCCCTAAACCAACTAACGAAACTAAATATCCGAAAGTTTCAGCGTGATGTGGCTGGAGCGCTTAAGGATGGGATAAGCCCGGCCTCTTGCTCTTGGCTGGAAGCGTTCCAGAGTTGGTCCCTGGTCGCAGAATGCTTCTACTACTTTGAATTTGTCAGCTTCCGTCTCAGAGACGGCTTGCTTTTCGGCATGCGTGAGGTTGGAAACCGCTGAATAAAGCAGTTTCTCAATGACGCGAGCGGCAGTGTAAGGCATAAACTTGAGCATAACTCTAGCTTCGCCAACTTCTTTACCGCGAATCTCATTGACTACACGGCGCACCTTCCGCGGTGACATCCTTACCCATTTTGCGCAAACTTTGCTTTCCACTTTTGCGATCCTTCTAACTATTCCGGTCTAACTAACTGCCAGTACTAACTTTGGGTTAGCCTCTTTTGCCAGTTTTGTCTCCGCCGGCGTGTCCTTTGAACAGTCTGGTGGGAGCGAACTCACCGAGACGGTGGCCAATCATTTGTTCAGTCACATAGACAGGAACATGTTTGCGGCCGTTGTATATAGCGATTGTGTGGCCAATCATTTCGGGCACAATCATCGAAGCGCGAGACCAGGATTTGATAACGCGTTTGTCGCCCTTCTTATTCATCTCATCGACCTTTTTTACAAGGGCGGGATGAACGAATGGTCCCTTTTTAAGCGATCGAGACACTTAAACCTCCAAAATTACTTAGTTCTGCGCTTAACGATGAATTTGTCCGATGTATAAGACTTACCGCGACGAGTTTTGTAACCCATAGCTGGTTTGCCCCATGGTGTTTGTGGCTTACCGCCGATTGGCGATTTACCTTCACCACCACCATGTGGGTGGTCAATGGCGTTCATGGTGACACCACGGTTGGTAGGCTTGATGCCTAACCAACGAGTGCGGCCGGCTTTACCCAGACGCAAGTTTTTGTCGTCGGTATTACCCAACTGACCGATGGTGGCCATGCACTCGAGATGCACCATACGCATTTCACCGGAAGGTAAACGCAAGGTGGCATATCTGCCTTCTTTGGCCAGAACTTGAATTTGAGCTCCAGCAGCACGACCCATTTGGCCGCCTCTACCGAGAGTCAATTCAACGTTGTGAACCATAGTACCTAGAGGGATAGCGCGAAGAGGAAGAGCGTTGCCGTTCTTGATCTCAGCTGCTGGCCCGGACATAACTTTTTCACCAACCTTGATACCGTTTGGCGCCAAGATATAGCGCTTGTCTCCGTCGGCATAGTGCACCAGACAGATACGGCAGTTGCGGTTTGGATCGTATTCAATAGTTGCGATAACGCCAGGGACGTCATGCTTGTTGCGTTTGAAGTCGATAACGCGGTAGGCCTGTTTGTGGCCGCCGCCTTTATGTCTGACTGTCAAACGGCCTTGGTTGTTGCGACCACCATGCTTTTTCAAGGGGCGCAGCAAGCTCTTTAGAGGAGTATGTGTAGTTACATCCGAATAATCGGCTAACGACATATTCCTGCGGCCTGCGGAGGTTGGATTCACTTTGCGGGTAGGCATCTTACTGTTCCTAAAAAATTCCCATAACTGTGAGTTGAGTGCTTAATTCAAAAAATTAGGCAGTGAACAACTCGAGCGGTTCACCAGACATGGTGACAATAGCCTTCTTGCTGTCTTTTGGAGCGCGACCATGACGCTTGCTTCTTCTGAAGCGACCGCGGATAGCGCTTGTATTGACAGAGACGACCTCGCTCTTGCTCTTCGGATAGAGTTCCTTAAGCATCTGCTCAATAGCTTGAGCAATTTCAACTTTGTTGGCGTCTTTCATCACTTCGAAAGTGTATTGACCGAGTTCCATCTGCTGAGCAGACTTCTCAGTAATCATTGGTCTGATGATGATTTGCGAATGACGTTTGTTCATCTCACTTGGTCCTTAGATATTCTAATTACTCTTCGCTCTTCTCTTTTTTAGCGCGAGCAGGCTTTTTAGCTTCGGCATCTACTTCTTTAGGAGCTGCAGCTTTTTTAGGAGCAGCGGCCTTCTTAGGAGCTTCAGCTTCTTTCTTGGCTGGTGCCTTTTCAGCTTTGGCAGCAGGAGCAGCTTTGGCTTCTACCTTCGCAGCTTTTTTGGCAACAGGCTTATCACCTTCAGTTTTTTCTTTGCTTGAAGCTTCGAAGCGATTGTTGATTGCTTCAAGGGTTCTAGCATTTGTGAGGATGACTTCGTAATGGAGCAAATCTTTGACGTTCAAGTTGCTCATTGCGATCACTTTCAGACTGTCGATATTGCGAGCAGCACGTTCAACACGGGCGCAAGCATCGCAGGCATAGTCGAGAACAACGAGAACTTTCTTGCCTTCATGTCCAAGATCTTTCAATACTTGGCTGAACAATTTTGTCTTAGCTTCTTTGAGATTGTCGAAGTCTTGAACGACAACCAACTTCTCAACGCTAGCGGCAAGAGCAGATTTAAGTGCAAGCACTCTCATCTTCTTGTTCATAGTGATGGAGTAATCGCGCGGCTTAGGACCGAACGGAACGCCACCACCAGCCCACAAAGGTGAACGGATAGAACCGGCTCTGGCGCGGCCAGTACCTTTTTGACGCCATGGCTTACGGCCGCCACCACGAACTTCAGCTCTGGTTTTGGTGTTAGCACTACCTTGTCTGGCATTGGCGAGCTGTCTGACCAGGGCATTGTGAATTACGCCCATGTTCGGCTTAATGCCAAAGACTGCGTCACTGAGTGTTACTTCACTCAGTTTCTTGCCTTTGAGATCAACTACTTGCGCGGATGTCATTTTACTTTCTCTCTCTTAAGTTCAGAAACTAATTCCATTTGGTTACAGATGCGGAGATCACAACCAAACCACCGTCAACACCAGGTACAGAGCCTCTGACAAGGAGCAGACCTTTTTCGGTATCAACTCTCACCACAGTTAAGCGGCGAGCACAAACATTGTCGTCACCCATGTGACCAGGCATATGAAGACCACGAACGACGCGACCTGGAGTGGTACCAGCGCCGATAGAACCCATAGAGCGGTGGAATTTAGAACCGTGGCTCATTGGTCCGCGACCGTGGTTATAGCGCTTGATACAGCCCTGGAAGCCCTTACCAATCGATTTACCGCGGACGTCTACCTTCATACCAGGGGTAAGCAAGGTCTCGACTTTAAGAGCTTCGCCAACCTTATAAGAGGAAACGTCATCGACGCGATATTCCTTCAAAGGCTTCAAAGCTTGGATCTCTTTCTTTTTGAAAGCGCCAAGATCAGGCTTGTTGAGCTTCTTCTCTTTAATAGCGAAGCCACCAACCTGCACAGCCACGTAGCCATGCTTCTCTTTAGTTTTGGTTTCGGTGACGATATTCTCGCCCAACTTAACTACAGTGACAGGAACTGCCAGGCCATTCTCATCGAATACCTGAGTCATTCCAACTTTTCTTCCCATTACGCCTAATGTCATGGCTTTTAAGTCCTTCTCAAATCTGCATCAAATCAACTGTTAAGTACAAACCTTAGAGTTTGACTTCGATATCAACACCGGCTGGCAAATCAAGACGCATAAGCGCATCAGCGGTAGTTGGTGTTGGATCGTTGATATCAATCAATCTCTTGTGCACTCTGATCTCGAAGTGCTCGCGCGATTTTTTGTCAACGTGCGGTGAACGCAACACGCAATAAACACGCTTCTTGGTTGGCAACGGCACTGGGCCGCAAACTGTCGCACCAGTGCGCTTAGCAGTATCTACGATCTGATCTGAAGACTTATCGAGCAATCTGTGGTCGTAAGACTTAAGACGAATGCGGATTCTTTGCACTTTCGACGCGGACGCGGCATCAGTTTTTTGTTTTTTGGCGCTTGCCATATTGCCTACTTTCTCCCTAGTGCTCCTAGTGAATAACCAGGATGCGTTCAACATAAGTAATCGCGTTTAGCGATAACGTCGCCATCAAGACTTCAGCTATATCTGATATATCCGAGAACATATCCGATAGGGCACCAGTCTAATCTCCCCGGCCCTAGCAACAAGACGCATTAACTGCCTCTTATAATTGCGGACGGCACGGGATGACCGTTCCAGCGAACGAACCACACATTGTACAGAGATCGCCCGGGGGCGCTAGAGTAAATTTATTTCAGCTTTGGTTTCAAAGCAGGCGAAATCTAGCAACATTTCCCCAGGCATTTTCGCAAGCACTGAGCCTGTGATAGTTTCAGCTGTCTAGTAGGGTAAAAAAATAGTTTGAAATTGATTCAAAACACTGTTAACAACCGCAACATCAGGTCGTACCTCAATTTCAACAATCCGGCAAGCTCCACAATGTCTTAACTATTGGGCCGTTTAGAGGGTTTCGGACGGGGAAAGATAAGGATATCTCTTGGCAGCCCTTATTCCTTCAGACAAATTGCCACCATCATGACTTATCGCTTCGACAAATCAGGAAAACGAATTCCCGCAGGGACAGCAAAAGACAAGCTAGTCGCCGCAGCAGAAAATAGCGACACCCGATCTGGGGGACTGCAGAAATCTGCTACTGAGCAAAGAACCACAGGCACATCGCATTTGGTGCAAACTCAAAAGGGCAGCCTAGCCAACCAAAAACTTGGCCGCAAAGCACCCGACGCCGACCTAGGAAAACCCTTGCGTCATATCGGCTTGGCATTCATGGCAGTGTTCGCCATCATCATAATGATGGCGGTGATCAGCATGGCGGCTTCAACCCTAGAAGGTCTCCGTGGCAAGAATCGGCACTCCGCTCCGCCGCCTGTGGCCACAACAAATGCGGGAAAAGCAATTGCTGCAGCGCCATTGGCTAACCTTGGCCACTGGTCAAAAGCAGAAGTACTTAAAAACCTCTTTGCCGCCAGTCAAAAGGCTCATGGCTCTAGACACTATTCGGCAGAAAATGCCATTCTCAAAAATCTCAGCCAATCTCAGCCAGCTGAAACAAAAGCGCTGCTCGAAAAACTGGTGGCAGCCAATCCAAAAAATCTCAAGTATCAATGGCAACTGGCAGTTTGCCTTTTCCATAGTGGCAATTATGACCAGGCCAAGATCGTTAACGACAAAATTCTGCATCAACTAAAAGGCAGTCATCAATCCCTCGAACTGCAAGGACTAGCTTATAGCCTCGATGGCAAAATGAAAGCCCGTGTCGGTCGCGATCAAGAAGCCCTGCAAGATTTAACTACGGCAGTATCGTTATTTGAAAAAGCCAAATTGCCAGACTCAGCATTTGTCGATACCTTACGAGACATCGCCTGGATAGAATTGCGCAGCGGCAGACGTATGCAAGCGGCGGCACTATTTCAGAGGGTCAACGCCTGCACTGGTGAAAACGCTGGTGCAGAAACCAGCACTGAATCGTTCATGCTAGAGAACATTAAGTAGACCAAAATTCGGTAGACCAGCATTACTCTTGGTGCATCAGCGAAAATTCCAAACAAAAGAGAGGGCCGCTTTAACAGCAGCCCTCTCTCAGTTTTTTAGGTCTAGATTTGATTCTAGGTTACTAGCTTAGGCGATGATTGAAGCAACTACGCCGGCGCCGACGGTGCGGCCGCCTTCGCGGATAGCGAATCTCATACCTTGTTCAACAGCTACTGGTTGAATCAATTCAACGTCCATTGCAACGTTGTCACCAGGCATAACCATTTCAACGCCTTCTGGCAATTCGATGGAACCGGTCACGTCAGTTGTACGGATGTAGAACTGTGGTCTGTAGCCTTTGAAGAATGGAGTGTGACGTCCGCCTTCTTCTTTGGAGAGGATGTAAACCTCAGCCTTGAACTTGGTGTGTGGCTTGATGCTGCCTGGTTTGGCGATAACTTGACCACGTTCGATCATGGTCTTGTCGATACCTCTGAGGAGGATACCAACGTTGTCTCCAGCCATACCGGAGTCAAGGGTCTTCTGATACATTTCAACGCCAGTTACGGTTGTTTTGCGTGTATCTTGCAGACCAACGATTTCTACTTCTTCGCCGACTTTTACTTGTCCGCGTTCAATACGACCAGTGGCAACAGTACCGCGGCCAGTGATTGAGAAAACGTCTTCAACAGCGAGCAAGAATGGCTTGTCCAAATCTCTTTCTGGAGTTGGGATGTGTTCATCAACAGCTTTCATCAAGTCGAGAATTGCTTGCTCATACTTGGGGTCGCCTTCAAGAGTCTTGAGAGCTGAACCACGGATAATTGGAATATTGTCGCCGTCGAAGTTGTATTTGGAAAGCAATTCGCGTGCTTCCATTTCAACTAGTTCGATCAATTCTGGATCGTCGACCATGTCGCACTTATTCAAGAAGACAACGATGTGTGGAACGCCAACTTGACGGGCAAGCAAGATGTGCTCGCGAGTTTGTGGCATAGGACCATCGTTGGCTGAAATCACGAGGATAGCGCCGTCCATTTGGGCAGCACCAGTAATCATGTTCTTGATGTAGTCAGCGTGTCCTGGGCAGTCAACGTGACTGTAGTGACGCTTGTCTGTTTCATATTCTACGTGAGCGGTATTAATGGTAATACCACGAGCTTTTTCTTCGGGAGCAGCATCGATCTCATCGTATTTCTTAGCTTTGGCTTGGCCAGTTTTGGCCAAAGTCATTGTAATAGCTGCGGTTAACGATGTTTTGCCATGATCAACGTGCCCGATCGTTCCAACGTTCACGTTTGGTTTGTTGCGTTCAAACTTTTGACGGGCCATCCTATCTCTGTCTCTTATACACATCTGACGCTGCCGACGAATAGAGAGGTGTAGATCTCGGTGGTCGCCGTATCATT
>CAJXZK010000051.1 GCA_913063055.1 uncultured bacterium | reverse complement strand
AAAGCTAAAAGTGTCAGATTTTCAGCAGAAAATCTGACACTTTCGGAAAATGAAAATTAACAGCAGACTCTCGTCTCTTTTAAATTGATTTGAGGACCTATTCTTGATAGAGCAATGCCACAGCCTGGCAGGCTAAGGCGTTGCCCAGACCGATAGCATCAAGTCCTTCATGGGTCTTGGCTTTGACGCTGATGCGCGACAGCTCGATATTTAAGACCTCAGCTAGCAAAGTTCTAATTGACTCTAAATGTGGTGCCATCTTTGGCTGCTCGACAATGATGGTGGAATCAATATTGCCTATGACAAAACCTTGATTGGTGACCAGGCCTTTGACCTGAGCCAGCATATCTAGAGAGTTTGCGCCTTTGTAGCGTTCGTCTGATGGAGGAAAATGCTGGCCGATATCGCCTAATGATAGAGCGCCAAGCAAAGAATCAATAATGGCATGGATGAGAACATCGCCATCAGAGTGACCAAGGGGGCCCTTTTCAAAGGGAATGGTCAGGCCGCCCAATATCAGCGGGCGACCCTCCACTAATTGGTGAATGTCGTAACCTTGGCCGATGCGAATTGTTGAAGACAAATTGATACCTCTAATAGTCTTAGTCGCAAATTCTAATAGTCTTAGTCGCCAATGACCATCAAAAGTGAATGGGCATCAACTGTTTGGCCAGATTTTACTTTGATTTCTTTGACCACGCCGTCGCGGTCGGCGATGACATCTGATTCCATTTTCATGGCTTCGAAGATCATTACCTTTTCGCCAGATTTAACCGCTGCACCTTCTTTCACCATAATCTCTTTGACAAGACCATGCATGGTTGATTGCACGTTACCGCTACCCGAGGCATTGGCTGTAACTGTAAGGTTCTTAGCTGCCCGTTCTTTTGCGGCCGCATTATTTGCACCACTAGCGCTGCTGGGGCCAGAACCCGAGCTATTTCTGCCGTTAGCGTTAGTTTTTATCACCGTGCGAGGTTTGCTTGGGTCGATCATTTCAGTCACTGCTACTTTGAATACTTTTTGATTGACATCAACTTCAAAGCTGCGGGTGTCCGCTCTTTCAATGATGTTGCCTGCAGGGGCTGCTGCAGCGCCACTAGCTGCTGCAGCGCCACTAGCTGCGGCATTGCCGTTGCCATTGCTACCAGTTGCCGCTGGCTTTGCTGCCGGTGACAAATTCAATTGTGCGGCGATGCCAGCGAAGCGTTTCATAAAGTCTTGTTCTACATAGGTGGTGAATACATCACCACTTTTGAAGGCAGCATCTTCTAGCATAGCGATGTGCCAAGGTATGGTCGTGGATACGCCCTCGATGATGAAATGCTTGAGCGCTACTTTTGTGCGAGCAATGGCTTCTTCTCTAGTTTTCCCCCAGACCACCAACTTAGCCAATAGCGAGTCGTAGAATGGCAAAATTGTGTAACCGGGATAGCAGGCTGTATCTACTCTTACCCAGGGATGATGGGGCAGCTCAAAGCGGTTAAGAGTGCCAGGACTAGGCATAAAGTTTTTGAACGGATCTTCAGCATTGATGCGGCATTCAATGGCGTGCCCGCGAGGAATAATTTCTTCTTGGGTGAACGATAATTTGTTGCCAGCAGCAACCAGCAACTGTTCTTTGACTATGTCAATTCCAGTGATCATTTCACTGATTGGGTGTTCAACTTGAATTCTAGTGTTGACCTCAAGGAAATAAAATTCTTTGCCAGAGACCATGCACTCAACTGTGCCGGCTGAGGAATAACCAAGGGCGGCAGCGGCTTTCACTGCTGCGGCGGTTAGTCTGGCGCGCAGGTCTTTGTCTAGTTTTGCAGCTGGGGCTTCTTCTAAGAGCTTCTGGTGTCTTCTCTGGCTTGAGCAGTCGCGCTCAAATAGATGGACGATATTGCCATGTTCATCGGCAATTATTTGTACTTCGATGTGGCGGGGCTGATCAAGATATTTTTCAACATAGACTTCAGCGCTACCGAAGTATGAGGCACCTTCACGCTGTGCTCCAGCCAGAGCCTGTTCAACTTCTTCTTCTTTGCGGACTACACGGAGGCCACGACCGCCACCACCAGCACTCGCTTTAATAGCAATGGGATAGCCATATTTTTTGCCCAGTTCCATGACTTCGGCTGTGGTTGTTACTGGGTCTGTGGTACCAGGAACTACAGGCACTCCTGCTTTTTCCATCACCCGTCGTGATTCAATTTTTGAACCCATGCGGTGAATTACATCGGGCGACGGACCAATGAATTTCACTCCCGCTTCGGCGCATTGCCGGGCGAATTCAGCATTTTCAGCCAAGAAGCCGTAGCCTGGGTGAATGGCATCAGCCCCTGAGCGTTTGGCAATGTCGAGAATTTGCGTACCATCAAGATAAACTTTTGCTGGTTGGCCTTCGAGGCGCCATTTTTCGCTGGCCATTTGTACATGTTTGCCATCTTTGTCAGGTTCCGAGAATATGGCGACAGTTTCTAAGCCCAATTCACGGCAGGCTTGAATAACTCTAACGGCGATTTCGCCACGATTGGCAATAAGAACCTTTTTGAACATTTGCCTCTCCAAGTAGATGGTGAACATTTTCCATAGCTTCTCTTGACTACGCCCGCTGGCTTGTAAGTAGTAGTCGATAGCATAGGTATATTCTTTCATTGACTATGACTCGGACTTAAACTCATTTATATAAAATGAGCAGATCTTATGATTTCCTCCTGATTACCCTGTTTCTGCTCTGAGAACCTAGCCCCGTGACAGTTGTCAGAGTGTTGCTTGCAGCATTATGGACCATATGTAGATGGTACGATCTGTAGGTCACTTAGGGAGTTCATGATGGCAGGAGCCAGTACATTTGGGACCGTGTTTGTCGCTGGTAGCGGTTTCATGGGGTCAGCCATAGCCTTTTTGGTTGCTTCTAAGACCTCAGCAAGCGTGCAAATCTTCGACATATCCGATGCTCAGCTGGCTAAGGCTGAGGCGACTATAGAAAAATTTGGTAAGACTTCTGTGGAGAAGGGCTTTCTTACAGTTGACCAATTTATTGATGCGAAGAAGCGTATCCACGCCACCAAGTCGGAACAATTGGCTGCTCACAGTGATCTTGTCATTGAGGCTATTGCCGAAGACCTTGAGCTGAAAAAAGACTTGTTTAAGCGCCTTGACAATATTTGCAAGAAAGAAGCAATTTTCGCTTCTAATACTTCATCCCTTTCAATCACCAGTCTTGCTGCCGCCACTAAGCGCTCCAGTCAGTTCATTGGCATGCATTTCTTCTCTCCAGCTCATGTCATGAAGCTCGTAGAATTAATTCCTGGCTGTGATACCTCGGCTGAGACTTTAGAGAAAGTAAAAACTTTTGGCGAAGAACTTGGTAAGACTTTGATTTGCTCCAAAGATTTTCCCGGTTTCATCACCACCAGGCTTGGTCTGGTTTTAATCAATGAGGCAGCTTTTGCTTTGATGGAAGGTCTTTCCACTGCCAAAGAGATCGATACTGGTATGGTGCTTGGATACAATCACCCTATGGGCCCGCTGGCGCTAGCCGATTTTATTGGTCTAGATATTTGTTTGCATATTCTTGAGACACTGCTGGAAGGGTTTGGAGATCCGAAGTACAGACCCTGCCCTATAATCAAGCAGTTGGTGTCGGCTGGGCATTTGGGCAAGAAAACCGGCAAGGGATTCTATGACTACGGTGGTTAATTAGACATGTTACTTAGTGTCTTCCTGATCAGCACATTGTTTATTGTGGCTTTGTACGGCCTTACTTTGGCCTACTACATGCTTTTGAAGCCAGTTGAAAGCAGCAAGAAGGCAGAGCGCGAATTGCCCTTTGTCTCAGTGTTGGTCCCTGCTCGAAATGAAGAAACCAAGATTGCTCGTTGCATCGAGTCGCTCTTAGCCCAAGATTATCCAAATTTTGAACTGGTAGTGATTGATGATCGTTCCACCGATTCTACTGGCGATATTATTCAAGCGATTGCTCTGCGTGACAATCGAGTCAAATTTGTTCGCGGCAAAGACGCTCCGGCTGGTTGGATTGGCAAGTGCAATGCCTTAGCTCATGCGGTGGGTTATGCCTCTGGCGAGTTCTTCATTTTTACCGATGCTGATACTTACCATCACCCCAATTCATTGCGCGATTCGGTTAGTCATGCCATCGATAACAAAATTGATTTGATGTCATTTGTGCCGATGCAAGAGCTGGGTAGCTTCTCTGAGCGCCTGGTGATGCCGGTTCTACTCAGCTCCTTTTTAATTGGCGATCCTTTCCACACCGTCAACGATCCCACGGCTGCTCGTGCTTATGCATATGGTCAATATATACTTTGCCGCCGCAGCTCTTACCTAGCAGTTGGTGGACACCAGAGTGTGCGCGACGAGATTGTTGAAGATCACGCCATCGCTAGGGTTTTCAAAGAGAAAGGTTTTAAAATTGAAGTGGCAGACGGTAAGACGCTCTACTCAGTGCGCATGTATACCGATCTTGAATCTATGTGGATGGGTTGGACAAAGAACCTCTATTCATTTATAGAGAGCAAAATTTCTAATTTGGTGATGATGATTATTCTCACCAACAGTGTTGTTGTACTGCCCTGGCTCTTCCTTGCTTATGTTGTATCTCTTTGGTTTAGAGGAGATATCGATCAGTCGCTCTATAGCTTGACTGCTCTCGTTGTTGTGCAGATAAGCGTCCTTGCTCTCTGGCAGAGACTTACCGCTTGCCATCATGCTGGTTTGAAGTGGTATCACTTCTTGCTTACTCCCTTCGGTTGTATGACTATGAGCATGCTTTACCTGCACTCTGCATATTTAGTGCATACGGGTGGTCAGGTTAACTGGAAGGGCCGTCGCTATGTGGTCAATATGCATAAGACTATTGAAAACGAGGATGGTCAAATCTCAGAGCAAGGGTCTAGAGCTGGTAAATTGGTCAGCCGAGATGTCACGGACTAAGCTCTAAATGTCGATTACCCAGGATAATAAAACACCTACAACAGCTGAGCTGCAGCGCTTTATTCGCGAGCAAACTGTGCTTGAATTTCTCTCCCTTGACGGCAAAGGCAGTAAATATACTGGTGCGCTGCGCTGGTTCGACGAAGAAGCCTTTCATATCAAGCAAGACGACGGCTCAGAGATGACTTTACTGCGCTCGGCCATACTTGGTTATAGAGCCAAGAAGGCCAAATAGTGTTAAACTAAGGCTCTAAGACTAGTCGGCTTTCGTTGTATATACACTTGTTATTCTGGAGTATCAGTGGTCTGGTTCAAGAGTTTTTTCGGCACGGCTTTAGGTATTGACCTCGGCACAGCCAACACGCTCATATATGTGCATGACAAAGGTGTTGTTCTGCGCGAACCATCCGTGGTTGCCGTCGATGAAAATACCAATTTAGTGCGTTGGGTTGGGGAAGAGGCGCGGGCCATGATTGGCCGCACACCCCAGGGAATTCGTGCCATAAGACCACTTAAAGACGGCGTTGTCGCCGATCTTGAGTACGCCAAAATCATGCTCAAAAAGTTTGTTGAGCGAGTGACCGGCTCTGGTGGTATCAAGAATCCTGATATGGCGATTGGTGTTCCCTCTGGTGTGACATCAGTAGAACGCATTGCTATTAAGTCAGTGGCAGAAAACGCCCGCGCTAACCTTATCTATTTACCAGAAGAACCGATGGCTGCTGCCATTGGGGCTTCTTTGCCCGTGGTTGAGCCGACTGGTTCAATGATTGTCGATATCGGTGGTGGCACTACTGAAGTAGCTGTTATTAGTTTGTCTGGTATTGTCGTCAATGAATCTATTCGCATCGCTGGTGATGAACTCAATGACAGCATTATTTTCTATTTGAAGAAAGTACACAGTCTGGCTATCGGTGATCGCACGGCGGAAGAGATCAAGTTTCGTTTGGGTTCAGCTTTTAAAACTAAAGACAACGACAAAATTGATGTGCGCGGCTTGAGCTTGTTAAACGGCATGCCTAGAACCATTACCATCAGTCGTGGTGAAGTTAGAGAAGCAATGCAAGAGCCGTTATGGTCGATTGTTGAAGCTGTTAAGCGCACTTTAGAAAGAACTCCACCTGAGCTGGCCGCTGATATCTTTAATCGCGGTATTGTCCTCACCGGTGGTGGTGCCTTATTGCAAGGTCTGGATGAGTTGATCTCGAGCGAGACTGAAGTCCCGGTATTTGTTGCTGATGATCCCCTTTCTTCTGTTGCTATCGGTACCGGCAAGATGCTCACAGATCCAACCTACCGGCGCGTTCTAGAACAGTGCATGTGTCACAAGTAGATTTAGATTTGATTTAGAGGAGAGATCGTGGCTGTTAGAAATGAGTCTGATCTAGAGGCTCAATCTCAGTCGGTTGCTGAGTATCTCTTCTTGATCATGTTAGTTTTAATGGTGGCGGTGCCGGTGAGCGGTATGG
Organism: uncultured bacterium; assembly: GCA_913063055.1. Lineage (GTDB taxonomy): Bacteria > Cyanobacteriota > Vampirovibrionia > Obscuribacterales > Obscuribacteraceae. The sequence continues at coordinate 21,446 of CAJXZK010000051.1, read as the reverse complement.
CTCTGTCTGTGTCTAGTTGGTTCTCGTCTATCTACGCTAAGGGCGAATATCAATTTGTTTCGACTAAAAATTTGGCGGAGCAGTTGCTCAACGCCTCAACTCGCATTCGCTCACTAGAGAGCAAACTGGCTCAAAATGAGCTTGAATTGGCACGTCTTAAACAAGAATCGCGTGATACCAGCCGTTTGAGAAGTCTGCTTGGTCTGAAATCAAAGGCAGGCCGTGTAACAGTTTCAGCTGAAGTTGTGGCCCGCAATCCTGATAACTGGTTTGAGCAAGTGGTTATTGATAAAGGCTCGGCTGACAAAATCACCGTCGGCTCGGCAGTAATTTCAATTTCTGGAGTAGTGGGCCAGGTTGTTCGTGTCTCTGAACACGACAGCGTGGTGCGATTAGCTACAGATCCCGAACAAAAAGAAGGAGTCTTAATTTCGAAGTTGGGACTAACCGGCACACTGGTCGGTAACTATCAAAATTTAGCCCGCATAGACTATGTGCCGATTGGAACTAATGTAGATGTGGGCGATAAAGTTGTCACTTTAGGAAAAGCAGGCATATTCCCCGACAACCATCCCGTTGGCACTGTGGCTGCTGTCAGGCGTGATGCTAACGGAGCTTCAATGCAGATTGACGTGAAGTTGTCGGAGAACTGCTATGACATCAGTCAAGTTCTAGTTCTTCCTCCCTTAGAGAATTAGGGAGGAAAGCAATGATCTTAGGTTCGGTGCGCAGCCGCAAACGCTTGGGTGAAATAAGCATAGCAGCCATTCTTGTGCTTGTGGTTTGGTTGATTCAGCTGGCCTTGCTGAGCAAGTTTCGATTTGGCGATGTACTTTGTAATTTGCCTTTGACTATGATCATTGTTTGGGGCGTCACATTTGGTTCGCCTATGCCTAAGCCAACCAACGATGAATTGCGAGTTTCGACCTTGCCTGCCATTCTGGTGCGCCAGCTGCTTTCAGGCTCTCCATCAGGAGCCATTATTGGTGCATTTTTCGCGGCCCTGGCCTCGTCTGTGATTCCCGCCTATCCCTTTGCTTATCCTATTATTGGCTGGACGGCTGGTTATTTTTCATTGAAAAACTTCAACCAAGCCGCTTTTCTCTGCATTCCCTTGGTTCTGCTACTGAGTTTTCTTGGCGAAATACTGATGGCTGTGCAATTATCATTAATGGGCAGGCACGAAGTGTTTAGCCACCTGGTAATGATCAGTTTTCCCGAAGCTCTTTTAAATGCCTTAATTGCCCCGGTTTTATTCTTTCCAATGCGAGGCTGGTTCGAATTCTCCCGCTGGCGTCATATGTCCACTGAGTAGAGTTTATTAGTCGTGAGGACAGTTTTTTAGTGGTAATGAGCGGAGATCGCACTTTTATCAATACCGATAGTGGCAGTGCCGATGCCAGTCGTGACATGCGCCCGAAGATGTTTGTCCTGTCACTCATCATCGTATTGGCTATGGGTGCACTTGTTGCTCGTCTGGTTTGGCTCCAGATTCTCCAAAATGGTTATTACAAAAATCAGGCCGTAGAAAACTCCACTCGAGTTACTTTCTTGAGAGCCCCTCGGGGCAACATCTATGACCGTCACGGTAATTTGCTAGCCACCAATAAACAGTCGCTTTCGATGATTGCCATTCCTGCTCAACTCGATAATGTCAAAGATTTGTCTGCCCGGCTGGCCAAAGTAATCGACATGCCCGAACCTAAAATCTTAGAGGAGTTGCTTAAGGCTAAGGTATCTGGCTCGGTTTTGCCTGTGGTAATTGATCATGATGTTGATATGACCACAGTGGCTCGCTTCTTTGAGAACAAGCTGTTCTTGCCGGGCATTGATATTCTGCCGGACATCAGCCGCAGCTATCCCAATGCCGAGGTAACCGCTCATGTGCTCGGCTATTGCGGTTCGATTTCTCAGGCGCAGTTAGACCGCCGGCCTGATCGCAAGATGGGTGATGTGGTTGGTCAAGATGGCATAGAGCGCCTTTATGATGATCAACTGCGGGGTGTTGACGGCGAGCAGCGTGTGCGCGTTAATGCCATGGGTAATTCACTTTCTGCTGCTACATCAAAGCCGCAGATTACCAAAGAGTCTATACCGGGCAAACCGATTGTAGTTTCTATCGACCTTGACTTGCAAAAGGCAGCCTATGAAGCGCTTGGTGCTCGTTCTGGAGCAATTGTGGCCATCGATCCTCAAAACGGTGAAGTTTTGGCGATGGTATCAAGACCGAGTTATGACCCAAACGTTTTTACGAAACGCATTACCCCGGCGGTGTGGAAGCGCATTAACGCCCCAGATCACCCGCTCTTCAATCGGGCTCTATCTGGTTATCCGCCAGGTTCAATTTGGAAGGCTTTGACCCTTTTAGCTGCACTGCAGGTTGGTGCCGTTAAGCCTGACACCAAACTCCATGTTTCTGGCGGTATTTCCTTGGGAGGATTTTTCTTCGGCGACTGGACTGGCACTACCGGTCTCTTTGATCTGGTTAAGTGTCTTGCTTGGTCTCGAGATTCAGCTTTCTATCAAATGGCCCTAAAAATGAAGCCTGAGCAAATCAAAGAATGGGCTGTGAAGTTTGGCGCTGGTAGGCCTACTGGTCTTGAGTTGCGTCATGAAGGCAAAGGTCTTGTGCCTGATTCAGAGTGGAAAGAGCGGGTCTATCATGAGAAATGGTATCCCGGTAACACCCTTCACATGTCTATTGGCCAGACCTATGTGCAGGTCACTCCAGCTCAGGCCGCACGTATTTTTGCTGGTTTAGGCATGAAGGGTAAGGTGCCGAACTTGCACCTGGTCATGAAAATTGCGGACAGGCAGATTCCCTCGCCTAAGTGTGAGACAGTCAAAACCAACCCTGTCTATCTTAAGGTTGTGCTTGATGGTTTAAAAGCCGTGGTTGCAAGCGGCACCGGTGGCGCTACCAAGCTGGGTGATGTTGAAGTAGCAGGAAAGACAGGTTCAGCAGAGGCTCCACCGGCAGGGAGTAAAACCCACGCTTGGTTCGCCTGTTATGCCCCGGCTGACAAACCACGCATAGCGATTGCTTGCTTTGTCGAGCACGGTGGTCACGGTGGTAGCACTTGTGCACCGCTGGCGAAGGTTGTTCTTGAGAAGTTCTTTGCTGTTAGCAAACCGCTGCCCTCCGACAAAGAAGAAGTGCAGAAGCCAGCAGCACCCCTAAAGCCAAAACGTAGGCACTAAAGACTGCTTTATTGCAGAGTTTTATATGCACCATATATAGGGTCGTTTTCTGTCTATAAAAAACTAGACAAGATCGCTTATTGTGGTGATAATAAGCCCAAGTTTTAATGAATATGGGGCGAGTTATGACCAGTCAAGCGCAGGCAATGTCGGCCGAATCAATAGTTGCACCAAGTGGACTAGCTCCCAACATTGAAGAGTCTACTGCTGAGCGGGTCTCCGCTGAAGGCGTTGATCTAGAAAATTTCGCTGTTGAAAATGGTGAGTCTTCAGACTCGGTAGCAGAAAATACAGGCATCACCGCTGTGAAAGAGCTTGTAACTGGCGACGATAGAGTTTCTAAAAAAGATCTGGTTCAGCTGCTAGAAGGTTTTGTCAGTATTCTTAAAACAGATACACCAAATCTCCCAGCTCCTCTGCATGGTGGCACTTCTTCCGCGGTATCTCTGGCCCAAGATGTTCAAGTCAATGATCGCACTGCCGAAATTGAATCTTTACGCAATCTAGTGATTGAAGCACAAGACACCATTATCAAATTGCTCACAGATCGAGTCGAAGACCGCGCTAAGATTGCCGGTTTAGAGACCCAGCTCAATATTCTTCCTGACCTGCAAGCCCAGGCCGATCGCGCCATGATGGTAGCAGTGCGGACCGAAGATTATCGCTCGGAGCTAACCAAAATCAAATTTGAATTGGATCGCTTCCGTCTTCATAGAGTGAGAAGTGAAGTAGAGAAGAAGAAAGGCACCGTCTGGCAAAAAATCCAGCGTTGGCTTTTTGTTCGACCACGCACAACCGCTGACGATGCGGTTAAACCGCTCACCGAAGTTGAAGACTAGAGCTTAAGGCCCAAAGATGGCGCAGTCCTTTAATTTACTGCGCAGACGAGCAATGCCAATTTCCGTGACTTTGGTGTCACGTAGTTCTAGGTGTTCTAGCTGAGTGGCTTCGGCCAGTTGTTCCAGACACTTGTCTGTAACTTTAGTGCCATTTAAGAAAAGCACTTTCAATCCTTTTATGTTTTTGACTTCAGCCATACTGTCGTCGCTCAAAGTCGTGTCATTAACATAGAGGGTGCTGAGGCTCTTGAGATTGGCCAGGGCTGCCAGAGACTTGGCGGTAATGGTCGTGTAAGAAATATCGAGGTCTTCGATACTAGATGAAGCTGTCAGGTCTATGACCCCGCTGTCGCTGATGGTAGCTGGCAGGTGCAGGTTCTTTAATTGGGGTAGGGCCGCCAGGGCTTTCATGCTGGCATCGGTAATTTTGGTGCTTTTGATAGTTAAGCTGGTGAGGGTTTTCACCCCTTGTACCAGGGGCAAAATTTGGTCATTGATTGTGCTGCCGGTGAGCCATAGGGTCTCAAGGGCTGTTGCCTCGTTTAGATTGACGAAGTCTTGACTAGTGAGGTTGAGGAAATCGAGGCGCAATTCGACCAAAGTCGATAGCTTTAATATTGCCGCTAAAAATGCTGGTGAATATTGAGCTGTGGACAAATCCATTGATGTGATTTGTGCCAGGGCAGCGGCGCTGCCTTCTGCTGTGCGGGCGTCGACGTCGTGGGCCATGGCCAGACCAATAATTGATTGGTCTGGTAGGCTCAATTTCACTTCACCCGAGGCTTGGCCAATCCAGCTGCGGTTATGGGGAAAGGTTCTTTTGGACAGATAGAGGTTTCCCAGGGTGGTTTTGCTGGGAAAAACAAGAGTTAGTTCTTTTGTTGACGCTACCAAGATAAATTCTCCAGTCGTTTTATGGGAGAAACCGGGGGAGCCATATTGTAAGCCTTAATGGGTCTGACCTATAGTAGTTGTGTGGTCAAGTATTACGCTCCCTCACGCAAAAAGGTTTTTTGAAAGGGTCTATGTCGAACTGGAATTCATTAGAAGACAATTCAAATCGGCGCTCCTATGGACAAGATCGGTTCAGCCAGGACCGCTATGTCCAGGATGGGGCCTATCAGAATGGCGCCTTTCAAGACTATGCCTTGCCCGTTCAATATAGGGGCGATACTCGCAACAATTTAGCCATGTCAGTATCCCTCGGACCGGTTGACCTGCTTTTGGGGGGTAATCGTTTCGATTATGGTGGTAATCAGCACCATCGCTATCAGCAAGAGCGCTGGCAACAAGACAGATGGCAGCAAGATAATTGGCAGCACGGCCGTTATCAGCAAGACAGATGGCAGCAAGACAGATGGCCGCAGAATAACCAGCGCTTCGACGGCGCTTTTGTCAGCCGTCCATATCTGACCCCTGACTATAGCTTCCGCAAAGGCTACGAAGATTTTGGCGAATCATCTTATATCCAGCAACGGGGTTGGTTGCCTGTGCCACGGCGGCAGCAATATCTGCCTGAGCCTCAAGACTGGCGCATGCAGCAGCGACGTGCTCAAGCATTCTGGGATACTGGCGCCACTGATTGCCCACCCGACCGCGATTATGTTGAAAGGCGGCCTGTTGAGATCGAAGTTGAGCCGCGCTATAGACGTGACAACGTTGAACGACGGCCAGAAGTAGAACAGAGAGAGCCTACTCGCACCCTACCGACCAATGCTATGAGTGCATATGATTGGGCTGTTTATCAAAAGCTCTGTCAAACCGCTGAGGGCCTCGTGGGTAAACACACCACCGCCTACGACAACCGTCTTCCCACCGATCGTCTAGGTTGTGTAAAGGCTGCTAGTCTGCTTCTTGACCAGGGCTACGGACTCAACACCAATGAGATCAATACTCGTCAGTTTGAAAAAGAACTACGGGAAGACAACGGTTTTACCGAGGTAGCCATAGCTGACCTCAAGCCTGGTGACGTGATATTGGGTTACAGGGCTGGTGGCGATTACTCGCATGCCGCAGTTTATATGGGCAACGGCAAAATATTCAACAACGATAGCGATCTAGGAACCATGGCAATTCAGTCTGTTGATAAATTCAATTCTACTGAATTTAAGCGCATCACTATTCTGCGCCGACCAGCCAAGGTGCCTTCCGTACCTGTTGCCTAAGCTCCAGATAACAAATAGGCACCATGGCTAGTGTGTCATTAGGCGTTCTTTGGCTCTTCAATACGCTTGAAGATAGGCCCGGCATTGCGCACATGTTGCCCAGCAGGAATCATGTCAAAGAAGCCATCAGGCCGATCACTGTCACCAAAAATTTCTAGTTCATCTTCGTGACCAAGTTGCCACCAAAGGTCTGAGGCAAGTTTTGGTGCGAAAGGATAAATTTGGAAGGCCATGCGACGCAACATCTCAACGGAGGTGTAGAGCACTTCTTGGCCTTCTTTTATTTTGCCTTCCTTGAACATTGACCAGGGCTTTTCGTCAGCAAAATATTTATTGGTCAAGTCGACTAGAGCCAAAATTGAATCGATTGCTTTGGCGTATTCTAGTTTGACCATATGAGCGTTATAGACCACATGAAGTTCATTGGCGTTTTCGCGCAGCTGGTTTTCCGGCTTGGCCTCAGGTAATTTGCTATCACAGTTGGTTTCAATTAGCTTCAGTGTGCGACTGAGCAAGTTGCCGATGCCGTTGGCGAGCGCGGCGTTGCATGTGCTGATGAATTCGGCCCTTGAGAAGTCGCCGTCTTGATCCATTGGTGTGCGGCTAAAGAGGTAGAAGCGCACAGCATCAGCACCGTATTGCTCAACTAATTTATTGGGATCAATGACATTGCCTAGAGATTTACTGATTTTTTGACCTTCAACGGTGATAAAACCATGAGCAAATATTTGCTTAGGCAGTGGAATGTTGGCTGCCAATAAGAAGGCAATCCAGTAGATGCTGTGAAACTTGGTGATGTCTTTACCAATTAGATGCAGGTCACAGGGCCAATATTGCTTGAATTGCTCTTCGTCTGTGAGGTAGCCGCAACCGGTGATGTAGTTGCTTAGTGCGTCCATCCAGACATAAATAACTTGATCATCGTCGTCAGGTACAGGGATGCCCCAAGTTAGTGATTTTTTGGAGCGCGATACGCTGAAATCTCCCAATTCCGGATCGTTCAATTGGTTCAGTACTTCTTTGCGCCGACCGTCGGGTTGAACCGCTGTAGGATTGGCTTCTAGCCAGGCTTGAATTTGTGGCTTGTATTTAGTTAGTTTGAAGAAATAGTTTTCTTCAGCAACTTGTTTGGGTGGCTTGAGGTGATTGTGGCAGTTGCCATTTTCGTCGAGATCGCGCTCTCTGACAAAGTCCTCACAGCCTTCACAGTAGAGGGCTGAGTAAGTCGATTTGTAGATGTCGCCTTGATCACGCAGCTGGCGAAAGAGGCTTTGCACAACCTTTTCGTGGGCCGGTTCGGTGGTGCGAATGAAGCGGTCAAAAGAGAGATTGAGATTGGCCCAGGATTCTTTGAACATTTCGGAGACTTCGTCGCAAAAAGCCTGGGGGGTTTTGCCTACAGCCTCAGCCGAACGCTGAATCTTGATACCATGCTCGTCGACGCCGGTGAGGAAGCGCACATCGTAGCCCCGCATTCTGTAATAGCGAGCAATCACGTCTGCGGCTATTTTTTCGTAAGCGTGGCCGATGTGGGGGGCGGCGTTGACGTAGTCGATGGCGGTTGTGACGTAGAACTTATTCATATTTAGACCATTCTTTCATTTACAATATCAGCAGTACATAATAGTACAGACTGGGTTTTTGGTTTTTTAGTTTTGAGGCATTGAAGGCTTATGACAATGAAGAAGTCCTCTAAAAAGCGGGATTCTAAATTCGGTTTTGATTCCTTCAACCCTCTTGAGAACAAAACCGTCCTCCTCGGCATCAGTGGTGGCATTGCTGCCTACAAAGCTTGCGACATTGCTTCCATGCTTCGCCATGCTGGTGCTGATGTCCATGCGGTCTTAACTCCAAACGCCAAAGAATTTATTACCCCGCTCTCGCTCACGACAATTACCCGCAACCAGGCTCATTGCGAGCAATATGGTGCGCAAGCTAATTGGCGCCCAGAGCACATAGATTTGGCTAAGAAGGCCGATCTTATCTTGATTGCGCCAGCCACAGCCGATTTGATTGCCAAGCTAGCGGCGGGAATTTGTGATGACTTGTTGACGACTATGGTCTTAGCTTCGCCTGCTAAGGTCATGATTGCGCCTGCCATGAACCCTGTGATGCTGCAGCACCCCGCCACCAAGCACAATCTTTCAATCTTAGAGAATCGCTATCGTTACGACGTTATTCCTCCTGAATACGGCGAAGTCGCTTGCGGTGATTGGGGCACTGGCAAAATGGCTTCAGTCGACACCATTATCGCTGCAGTAGCCGCTCGGCTACTGGCTCACCTCACCCTCTCTACCAAACGTTTGTTGGTCACGGCTGGGGGCACAAGAGAACCAATTGATCCAGTGCGTTTCATTGGCAACCGCTCCTCTGGCAAAATGGGCATCGCTATGGCTGATGCCGCCCACGGTCGAGGCGCCGACGTCACCTTGGTTTCTACCGTTGATGTGGAGCGGGCTTATCCTGTAATCGTGGTAGAGACAGCCCAAGAAATGCAAGATGCTGTTGAGTCAGAATTTGATGGTTGCGATGCCCTGGTAATGACCGCTGCAGTGGCTGACTTTAGACCACTGACCACATCCAATCACAAAATTAAGAAGACTGATTCGGAAGATCTTGTCTTGGAGTTGACGAAGAACCCCGACATTATCGATTTGCTTGGTCGTGTTAAACGCAAAGATCAAGTGATTATCGGCTTTGCTGCTGAGTCAGAGGCATTGCTGTCAAATGCCACTCAAAAACTGAAACGCAAGAATCTTGACGTTATTGTTGGAAATGATATTTCGGTACCAGATATCGGCTTTGGCTCTGATGACAATGCCGTGATTATTCTCAACTCAGACGGCGCTAAAGAAAGTTTGCCGAGAATGCCGAAACGCGCCATTGCCGAGCATCTTTGCGACTTGCTGGCCGAGCGTTTTCAAGCAATTGAGAAGACACCGGTTCATTAGTGATAATAACTAGTCATAGACTGCCCTTAAACTAGGCTAGAAATAGCACTGGGTGATATACTCGCTTGTCTGAAATATCTGGAGCGGAGAAAAAGTTTATGGGTAGAGCCAATAACTCGCAAGCTGATTCTGGCAATGCCGCAGGTGGCGGTGGGCTGGTCTCGCTTTTTACAGGTTTAGTACTGGGTGTAATGGGTGGAGTCACGCTTGCACTACTGACTGCTCCTAAGTCTGGCAGTGAGACTCGTGATGTTATACAGCGCAGCGCTAAAGACGTGCCAGAGCGTTTAGGTGAGGTTGTCGATGATTCCCTCGATTTGTACGCTTCTTTCCTCAACTATTGTCAAATGAATGTTGAAGAACAGGGCATGCGGTTTAGACGGGCACTGGCTGCAGGTAAGTTAGCTGCTGCTAAAAAGCGCGAAGAAATTGAAATCGGCGGCTAAGCCAAAATTCTTAACCTAGTTAAAGGGGTTTTTTGTGGACCATGTAAACGCTTCTTTCGGAGGCCCTCTAGACATTTTGGTGGCCGTGGCCCTGATTTTTCTAGCAGTCTCATTAATGGCGGTAAGCCTGCCCTTGATGTCGATGGTCAAGCAATCTGAACGAACTCTTTCGGCCTTAGAAAGGCTTTTGGGAACAGTAAATCAAGAACTCGGTCCTACTCTTAAGCAGGTTGATGCATTGCTTGGCACTGTGCTCGAGCTGAAAACCACAGCTGAGAAACGTATTACAGAAGTAGGTTCAAAAGTTGGTGATGTCAAAGGTGGCCTAGATAAGTTTACAGGCGAAGCAAAGAAACAGTCATCGGTGTTTGGTGCTGGATTGTTTGCTGGAGTGCGTTCTTACTTAGAGCGCCGTCCTGAAAAAGGTAGTCGTGACCAAAAAGACGAAATGAGATTGTCCGAAGTGGGCAAAAGATAGAAGAGACCAGATCCCAGATTAGAAAGTAGGTTAGGAGTAGTTAAATGAGCAGATTTCTAGAAGGATTGGTGGTTGGTGGAGTGCTTGGCTATATAGTCGGAATTCTATCGGCACCGAAATCAGGCGCAGAGCTGAGACAGCAGATTGCTGATAATTCTGAAGACCTGTACAAGCAGGCATCTGACTCTTTGGTTGATGTGCGCGAGAAAACAGGCACTGTGATTACTGAAGCTAAGAGCAAAAGTACCGAAGTATTAAAGAAGGCTTCTGACTCTGTAGTCGGAACTAAGGACCAAATTGCCCATAAACTGCAAGAGCTAGCTGGTCAGAGCTCTAAGGTAATGGTAGACGATGTGGAAAGTGCCACTTCGGGCTGATTTTTAGAGATTTAGGAAGTTGAAGAAAAAGGAATCCAGCCCAAAGCGGCTGCTAAGGCTCAATAGAGCTTTAGCAGCTTGTGGCATTTGTTCTCGGCGTAAGGCCGATGTGCTGATTGCTGATGGTTTAGTGCGTGTCAATGGTGAGGTCGTTACCGACTTCAACCGAATGGTTGACATGGGGCGCGACAAGCTCTCTGTGGACGGCACGCCTTTGCAAAAGAAACGGCTTGATTACGTTGTCATCAACAAACCCAAAGGTGTTGTTGTTACTTGTGATGACGAGCGCGGTCGCCGCACTGTCATTGATCTTTTGCCTGAAGAACTAATGCATCTGAAACCGGTCGGTCGCCTAGACTCAGATTCTGAGGGGCTTTTGCTGCTGACAAATGATGGTGACATGGCTCGCTATTTGACCCACCCATCCCACGAAGTGCCTAAGCTTTACCGCGTTAATGTCGAAGGCGATATATCAAAAAATGCCATAACGGCTTTGCGTCAGGGTGTCAGGTTGTCAGAGGGTATGACTGAGCCTGCTTTTGTTCGCAAAATTTCTGCTAATCCACGCTATTCGCAGCTGGAAATAGAGCTGAGAGAAGGCAAAAATCGGCAAATCAGGCGGATGTTGGCACAAGTTGGTTACAGAGTAACGCGTTTGGTCAGGGTTGCCATTGGTGGGTTACAATTAAGTCAATTGGAATCTGGATCATGGCGTCGTCTCAACAATCAGGAGCTTGCGCTTTTGCAACCTACTGAGGCAGACAAAAGCTTCTAGAAAGTTGTTTTGACGCATTCTTACTCGTTGATATTTTACTTACTGATTATTACTTACTGAATTGACACTTACTGGATGCATAAATGTCGCTTGAGCAAATTGGACAGAAACTCAAAGTCGCGCGGGAAGGGCAAAGCCTATCCGTTGGCCAAGTCTATGACCGCACTAAGATTCCCGTAAACCATATTGACGCTCTTGAGAGTGGTCGCTTTGATGACCTTCCTGAACCAGTTTATGTCGCTGGTTTTATCAAACGCTATGGCGACATGTTGGGCCTCAATGGTCAATCTCTGGCCGATGAATATAAGCGGGCTGGTCAGCCTGTTGTAGAGAACGGTCGCGGACTTTTCAATCGTGGTGGCGGTGTTCAACAAGCTGTAGCTCCTTTGGTATATGTCTCAAAACCACGAGTCGAGACTGAAGCACCAAGTTTCACTAAAACTTTTTTCTATCCGAGTTTGCTCTTAATCGCTGTTCTTGGCGTGGTTTGTGGTCTTGGTGCCTGGTACCAGACTCAGATGACTTCGCAAGATCCCGGCCTCTTGGCCTTGGGGCGCTCGGCTGAGCGATTCAACCCCGGACAGTTGCCTGCCACTGGAGTTGCCGCTGGTACTAATACTGTTAACGGCGCTGTCACCAACGGTGCCGCTGCTGTGCCTTCCACTGATAACAAAATTGCCTTGTCTGCTAGTCAGCACGTTTGGGTTGAAGTGAAGTCAGTTGCTTCAGGTCAGTCGCTCTTTACTGGTTATCTAGAAATGGGTGAGCGTCGCGACTTCCAGGATGCCCAGGGTCTGAGAGTAAGAGCCGGTAATGGCGGAAGTTTAACTGTTGATTATCTAGGCAAGAGTGAGGCCTTTGGCTTGCCTGGCAAAATTGCTGAGCGTGTCTTTGCTAGTACTCCTGTGCCTGCTGCTGGCGGCGATGCTTCTGCCACAACTGCCACTGGCGACGCTGCAACCAAGCCTGCTGTAACGACTGTAAAGTGGAAGCCGGCGGTGAGAAAAACTACTACAGATGGCTCAGTTAGCCAAGGGCGCCGCTCGCGCCGCTCTGAAGAAGGCACCCGCGACATTCCAGGGGTCTCATCTGGTGGCGGAACGCGATCTATCGATGTGCCATACCGCTACAATGATGGACGTCTTGATAACGACTAGCTTGACAACGGCCGACTTTTAAGCAACAAGTTTAAACGCAAGCAGTTTTAAAGAGCCGAACTCAGGCGCGGATGGAGAGTGTAATTAAATGCGTAACCCCAAGATTGGGGTGGTTTCTTTGGGCTGTCCCAAGAATGCCACTGATACTGAAGTGATGCTTGGTCTCTTAAACGAGGCTGGATTTGAAGTCACCTTTGATAACGATGAGGCTGAGCTTTGTCTCGTTAATACCTGTTCTTTCATTGGCGATGCTCGCAAAGAATCGGTGCGCACCTTAGTTGAACTGGCCGATCAAGGCAAAGAGCTAATCATTGCGGGCTGTCTTGCTCAACACTTCAAAGAAGAATTGCTCACTGAAATACCTGAAGCCCGGGCGGTTGTAGGTACTGGTGATATCACTAAAATAGTTGATGTGATTAAGGCTGTGGCGCGCGACTCTTCGCTGCGGGTTGTTGAAGTCAGTGATGTACCCAATAATTATGATGATGAAGTTTTGCCGCGGATGGTCACCGGCGTTGGTGCATCGGCCTATTTGAAGATTGCCGAGGGCTGCGACCACGCTTGTACATTCTGCATAATTCCGCTTTTACGCGGTAAGTTTCGCTCACGCACCATTGAGTCGCTCGTAAAAGAAGCGCGCATTTTGGTTAAAGGCGGCGTAAAAGAAATCATTTTGGTATCACAAGACTCTAGTTATTACGGTCTCGATATCTACAACAAAATGGCTTTGCCTGAGCTTTTAGAAGCCCTTCATGAAATTGAAGATCTGGACTGGATCCGCATTATGTATTGCTATCCAACTGAAACTAATAGAGCTCTTCTGGAAGCAATAAAGCGCTTACCTAAAGTCGTTAAGTATGTAGATATTCCGCTGCAGCACTCTCATCCGGCTGTTCTGTCCGCAATGGCTAGACCAAGAAATCCAGAAAAAGTTATGGACCTAATTAGAGAGGTTCTGCCTGAAGCGAAGATCCGTTCTACCTTTATTGTCGGCTTCCCGGGCGAAACAGACGAGCAATTTGAGCATCTTGTGCAGTTTATAGAGAAGTATCGCTTTGATCGCTTGGGAGTCTTTACGTACTCGAAGCAGATGGAAGTTCCTTCGGGGCACATGGACAATCAGTTGACAGAGAAAGTAAAGAAAGCAAGACGTAATCGCATTATGCGCCTACAGCATGATATTGCTTTTGCTTCCAACAAAGCCATGGTTGGGCAAGTGATACCAGTTCTGATTGAAAGTTTTGACGAAAGTAAGAAGCTCTATATCGGCCGCAGTCAGTGGGACGCTCCCGGAATCGATAATCAGGTCTATGTGCGCGAATCGGCCGAAGCTCCAGTTTATATGGCCGAAGTGAATATGGTGCTGGTAGAAGAAGCAAAGCCTTATGATTTGATTGGTGTCGCCTATAGTGGCACTGAGCAGGTTGCTAAAGCGGCGGTGAATGAGCATGACGGTGCGCTTGTTACTCCAGTTTCGATTTCTCGCTAGCTTAATTCAATAGGCTAACTCTATGTCTGGTTTATCAGCTTGGTGCAAGTGGCTTCTTGTGGGTGTATGCTTTGCCTGGCTTTTTGCTGCCTTGCCTGGCTCTAGTGCATCAGCTGTTCGTGTTGGCCTGGCTATTCTGCTTCTGCTCTGGGCCCTATGTGCTCCCTTTGTGCTGTCCTGGTGCATGGTTGATCTTGCCGGTTGGGCCTTCCATCAAGGCTATTATTCGCTGGCTTTTGCCCTGGCTCGATTAGGAGTACAAAGCGACATTGCTGTACAGCCCCTGGTGCAGGTGGCTGGTTTGAGCGATTCGCCCTTTGCTGCTTTCAATTCACTAAATTTAGCTAACTCTGAAATGGTGGGCGGGCAATTTATTGCGGCGAAGGAGCGGCTTACTGCCGCCCTGGCACAGTCTGATTGTATGGCTGGAATGCCAGCCACTACTTCGGTAACACCCTTTGTCTTAAGTCATTTGGCTAGTGTAGAGCAATGTCTTGGTAATTTTGAGCAGGCCCATTCTTTTCTCACGCGCTCGATTAATCTCAAGAGCAATAGCATAAAAGATTGCGAAAGTTCTAGTGAAAAACTGGCTCTAGAACGGGCTATCGCAGCAGATCGTCACGCCCTGGGATGCTTCTTTGAGAAACGTTTGGCCATGGTCGAGGCTGAGAAGAATTATTTGGCGGCGCTAGAAATCTTAGAGAGGTCTGTTGATGTCAAAGGAGAATTGGTCGAGTGGGAAAGTGAGATGCGGGCCAGCTTTGTGAATGGCCTGGGTGAGTTTTATCTGCGCCAGGGTAAAGTTGATCTTGCCGAACCATTGCTGCGTCAAGCCTACGCACTTCGTAGTTCGCGCTTTCCGGCCAATCATCCAATTATGTCGGCCTCCTATGATGCCCTTGCTCGGCTGGAAATAGTTAAAGGTAATCTATTAGAAGCGGATTCCCTGCTGAAGCGAGCCTATAAGATCCGACTGCATTACTGCAAAGAAAATTTGTCTGATCTTGCCGATACACAGCTCTCTCTGGCCAAGCTTAAGCAGAGCCAAGGACTGTCTGCGGAAGCTGAGAATCTTTTGCGTCAGGCTTTGCTTGCCAAAGAAAAGGTTTTTGGAGCTTGCCATCCTGACGTGGCTGAAGTCCTTGAGGCCTTGAGCCAGCTCTTGAACGGGCCAGAGCCGAAAGAAGAGGGCGTGATTGCTGAAATATCACTGCTGCGCGAGAGAGCCGCTGCAATACGTAGTTTTTATGCAGTTAAATAGACTTTGATACTTGCAGTGCTCGTGCGGAATGTTCGCGAGCAATTTTGAAGAGATTGTCTGCCATGGCTAGATGATCGTAGTCGAAGTTTTGACAGAAATATTGCAGCTCTTCAAGGCCGTCGGCCGCCTGAGCTATGGCATGTCGCATCCACTGCAGGGCTGGTTTAAGAGTAAGTGGGGGAGGGTTATCTGTAAATTCGTTGCTGGCTTTAAGCAAAGTCTTTTCAATATCATCGACATATTGCGAGAATTCTTCCAATAGTTGTTCATCATAGATATCTTGAGACAGTGCACTCAGCCGTTGTTTGTACTTTGATAATATTGACTCTATTGAGCGTCTGAGCGGATGGAAGACCTGCCTGAGATAACGTTCTCGTGCCTTTTCTTCATCAAGCGAGTCTTGCACACTGGTGGGCATGTGCATGCCAGTGTATGGTTTTGTCCGTATTACAACTGAGTCGTAGTGCGCCCTTTTTTCGCTGTCCATCAAGGTCTCATAGGCCTCGTTGATAGACATCATCTGTTCAGTTTCGCTCACTACCTGATTGTCAGGTTTGGCATGAAAAGATAAATCGGGGTGCACGGACTTAACTAGTTTGCGGTACGCCTGCTTAATTTCAGCTCTACTGGCATTTGTGTTAGATGCCAGGCCGAGAATTTCGTAGTGGTTGGTTTTTTTGCGCGCCATAAGCTAATTATATTGGTCCTTGGCACTTTATTCTTCTGATCATTTGTTATTTAGGGGCTACGGGGAAGAATAACCTCATTTCGCCTAGTTTGTCACAGCCTTTTTTCTTGTAAATCGTGAAATAGTTCTCTTCGCCAATCTTTTCGTAGTTTTGCAGCGAGCGTTGACTAAATTTGTATTCACCGAGCCACTCTGTGGTTTGCCCATTCTGTAAAAAGACTAGGGTTGGGCTAGTGTCTTTCAGGTCTTGGACCAGCTGATCGATAAAATCGTTTAGTTGATTGGGAAATTTTTGCCAGACCTCAGGCACGTTGTCGTGCACGTAGCGAAACGGTCCCAGCATTGTCAGGTCTATGTGCCGAGTGGCAGATTTGCGCCTAAGTTGAAGTATCGTGCCCGCATTTGGCTCGGTAGCTTCGCCAATGATAGCGACATAGTCACCGACATTGGTATATTCGAGAATCGGCTTGGCCAGTGGCGCTAGGTCGTCTATCGATGCCTTTCCTTTGTAGCCGATGCTGGTTAGATCGAATTGGTTGGTGCTGATTTCTTGTTTAAAGTCTTGCCAGCAACTATTGCCAAGCCACATAATCAGGGCTGCAATGGCTATGATTCCTTCGAACCAATTTTTACCGAGTAGTTTTTTCTGAAATAGGCTGGCCGATGCTACTTGCTCTCTAATAGTCTTGTAAAGCGCTATTAGAGTCATATTTTGCAAGATAAAAGTCGATTGATTGAGGGGGAAGAGGTGAAGGGGAAAGCCCTTACCTTGAATGAAATAGATAAAGTAACTAGAGAACATAACCGCGCATAGTGGTGCCAGAAAGGGCTCTACTCTGACGAAGGCAAAGGTCAGGGCGGCACAGCAGAGCGAGTGGACAAGCACATCTTCGGAGCAAGTGAAGTTGTAGTTGCAGAGGTACATGGTCGAGCGTTCAAAGAATTTGTAGCCAGATATTGTCAGAGGCATAAGCATGTCGAAATAGGCATGTTGTTCTGCTGCTGAAAGCAATTTGAAGTGCAGTGTATAAAGCGCGGCTACAGCAGCTACTGTTGCCATTTCGACCTTAAGAAATGGCCTAATTTGGCGCTGCCTGCTTTGGATTAGCCAGTATAGCTCCGTCAGTATTGCTGGTATGAAAAAGTAAGGCTTTAGGCACATGCCGCATCCAGCAATGGCTCCCACTAAAATTGCTAGCCATGGGCTCACAGCGAGTTTTTTCCAGCGCAGAAAGCGCAGTAAAAAGAAGGGCCAGTAAGTGAGCATAAATATGTGCTCTCTTTGGCCCCATTCAAAGAGAAAGCGTAAGCGATTGCTGACTAGAATAAATTCGTAACTGGCGATGCTGAGAGCGAGGGTATTGACCAATAGCCAGTTTGCCTGCTCTTTTGCTTTTAGCATCAAAGCATAGAGCATACAGACACAATAAACGCTAAGAGTCCAGATGAACAGGGAAAAGGCTAAGGAGGCAGGAATATTGAATAGGGCTGATGCCAGTGACGGTATCAAGCTGATGTAGCAGATTAGTGGCGGGTTAAGGTCAATTATATCGACATAAAGCGTCTTGCCATGCCATAGCATGTCAGCCATGATCATATATTTGGCTTGGTCAAAGCCAATGCGCATTGGATGAATTAAAATGATAAATAGTACCGCCAGTAGTGCGGCTGTAGTTAGGGCCGGTCCAAATATTTTCCAAGTATTGAAGCCCAGGGCATTCTTGTTTGTCTGCTCTGCCATCAATCTTTCCTCATCCATATGGTGAAGCTATACCAGCAGCCACTGATGTAGGCGGGTTCTGTTTTTGGTAGCAGTATTTGGTTGGCTTCACCCATAGGCTTGTAATTTTTTAGTAGGGCGAGCTCTATTTGCTTATGCTTTCTCAAATAGTCTTCAGTGCGGCCTTGCTGGATGAACATCAGCTTAGGGGTTTTCTCTTGAATGACCTTGGCTAGCTCCACATCGACATAGGTTTGGTCAAAGGTTTGCTGCGGGCTGTTTATGAGCTCAGGAGGGAGTTCTTTGTCGGTAATATTACAATCCGCCAAAAGCCTGATGGGGTATCCCCAGAGAAAGGGTGGGCAGGGGCAGCGGTTGTTGAGCAATGTAAGAGGATAGCCTGGGCTCACTGTATCGTTCAAGAACATAACGCAGTCACCCGGTTTGCTGTATTTGTTTAACCAGACAGAAAACTCACTTGGTTGCCCCGATTTAACTGGGTCAAGCTTTGTTTCGACTGGTTTGAGGCAAGCAGCTCTGGCAAAAGCCCAAGACTGCCAGCTGACAAAACTAATTAATAGAAGCAGCATTGCCACAACAGAGCATGAGCGTTTTATCCCACCACTAGATAATCGAGAAATACTACGGGCGGCAATGGCGATGATAATACTTGAGTTTAGTAGCAGTGGCGCTGCAAGCAAGATAATCTGAGCGCTGCCACCGCGTTTGTCAGTGATAAAGAGGATAAAACCAAATAGTGAGAGGAAAGTCATTGGATATAACATTGACGTTTCGTTTCTTAGGGCTAATGCGGCGACGTAAATCAATGCTGCCGCGTAAAAGAAAATGCGCAAATCGGGTGAGCACTCTAAGTATTTGGCATGGTCGTCCATGGGAAAAGAGTAATTGTTGAACCACAGCGGCACGAAGAGATTGCAGAAGATTTTGCCCACCGCCGGATTTAGAGCTAGATAAGCAGGCACCAGGCCTAAACTAAGTATGCCTGTGGTAATTTCTGGAGTTCTTAGTGGTGCAGGCTTGTTATGTTGCAAGAAAAAGGCTAATTCTAGAATCAGTGGAATTAGGAGATATTGTAGGTTTAGCCAGAAACCAAGCCCAGCTGCCAATCCTATTGTTTGACTCAGCGCCCGCGGTATGGCTACTTCTATCTCACTTGTTCTTAGCCATCTGAGCAAAACATAGGGAAGGGAGAGTAACACCAGCAAATGCTCTCGTTCACCAAACTGAAATATGAATAAATTACTGATTGCGGCACAGGCAATGGCAAAGCAGCCAACGGCGAAGGGATTTTCGCCTAGCTCTGATTTTGCTATCAGATAAGTAGATGCGGCCGCAGATACTAAGGCTAATGTGAATCCGCAAATTAATGCCGTCAGGACGATATCACAGTGGCAATGGGCGCTAATAAAAGCAGGTATTGTGGACAAGAACATCATAGTTGGCGGATCGGCGTCTATAAAGTCTAGATAAGGCCGCAGTCCGCTTAAGAGCAGTTTGCCCATTTCCAGCCGCAGAGCGGTCTCGGGAGCAATTGCATAAGGATTGGTAACAAAAAGCATCAAAGTGCCAAGGAAGAAGATGATGGCGCTGGCCAGCAAAATTTGAAGCTCTACCGATTGGCGACGACTTTCTAACATAAAGCTATTGAGGGATAATCCCAATCCTGTTAAAAATGCTCAGAGTGTATCATTCTGACTGTTCGCAACGGTCTATAATCAAAAGATGTTCTGCCCATTTTGTAACCATCGTGACAGCCGAGTGCTCGAATCCCGCTTAACAGCGGAGAATTCGGTCAGGCGCAGGCGAGAATGCGAAGGTTGTGGTAAGCGTTTCACTACATATGAAAAGCTAGAGACTGTCCAGTTCCTTGTGGTCAAGCGCTCTGGTATTCGCGAACCTTATATTAGAGATAAGCTCAGAGCTGGAATTAGCCGAGCTTGCGCGAAAACCACTGTAACCGCTGAGCAAATAGATGATTTAGTTGATTCGGTTGAAAATGAATTGCTAGCTTCTGGTCGCAGAGAAGTGGCCGCTTCGATGCTGGGTGAGATTGGTTTGCGGTTGCTTAGTAATCTCGACCAAGTAGCATATGTGCGATTTGCCTCTGTCTATAGGCAGTTCCGTTCGATCGAAGACTTCATTGCTGAGCTTAATCTGCTGCGTTCTGAGCAGACCGTCAGGAAAGACGGAGCAGATAGTTTAGAAGTTGCCGCACCACCAGCGGTGCTGCGTGGTGGCAAAAGTGGCTCGACTTGATTCTTAGGTCAAGCGGCCTTTGAATTGTTTAGATTAGATGAAAGATCTCAAATGTGGCTTAATGCTTGTTTGCGCTTGCCCCACAGGCCAGAGATGACCGTGTTACAATCGCAGACCGCTTGTATATATATACCTTCGAAGAACCAATTAGTGAACTGGCATAATTATGAATAGCATTATTAAAGAGATTGAAGCCCCACTCCTGAAGTCGAACCTTCCCAAGTTTGATGTCGGCGACACTGTCAAAGTGTTCGTTAAGATCAAAGAGGGCGGCAAAGAACGTACTCAAGGTTATGAAGGCGTTGTGATCAAGCACTCCGGTCACGGAGTCGGTGAAACTTTCACCGTTCGTCGCGTTTTCCAGGGTATTGGCATTGAGAGAGTATTTCTCGTCCATAGCCCACGCGTTGAGAAAATCACTGTATTGCGCCGTGGCGACGTTCGCCGCGCCAAGCTGTACTACCTGAGACAACGTACTGGCAAGGCTACTCGTATTAAAGAGAAGCTCGGCGGTAAGAAAGTTGTTGCTCAAGTACAGGCAACCGCACCAGCTCCGGCTCAAGCTTAATCACAAAGACTGAAATTGGTGAGATTTGAGCATTAAGAAAATCTCTACCAGATCCGCTCGCTCCTCTGGCCGTGCTGGAAATTCTAGTAATGGCAGAGCTACTGGTGGATTGTCAAGTTCTGGTCGCAGTGCAAAAAAAGGAACAGGCAAGAATTCAGATCTTGCCGCTAAAGCCGCCCAATCGGCCCGTTCTGCGGGACTTGGGCGGCGTCCGTCTAAGTTTGCCAGTGCTGTTAGCAGCGCTGCCCCAGCTACTGCGGTGCCAGCTGGTCAACCTACCAAAATAATCAAAAAGCCGAAGGTCGCGAGTACTCCTTTTCAGCGCTTGACCGAGATCGTCAAGTGGGTTGATTTGGTAATAGAGGTGCTCGATGGACGCCTACCTGAGACCACCAGGCATCCAGCTTCCAAAGATATCTTTGGCAATAAGCCAAGGGTCTTGATCTATTCAAAGTCAGACTTGAGTGATGGCGAAAAGCTCCGCGCCTTTGTCAAAGCAGTCAGTGAACAAGAACAAAAGGGCCCGCCCGAAAAGCGCTTGATTCTTGACTTGAAATCAATGGCTCACAAAAACACTTTTATTGAAGCGGCATTGGCCGTAACCGCAGACAAACGTGCTGCTTTAGCTAAAAAAGGCCTTTTGGAAAGACCAATGAGAGCTTGTGTCGTTGGCATACCCAACGTTGGTAAGTCTTCTTTGATCAATTGGTTTGTCGGAAGGAAGAAAGCTAAAACCGGAGATTCCCCAGGTGTAACCAGGGGAACCCAGTGGATCCGAGTTCATCCGCAGTTAGAGATGCTTGATACTCCGGGAATTTTGCCAGCTAATTTGTTTTCTCCAGAAGAAAGACAGCGTTTAGCTTTGCTCAATTTGCTCCCGGCTGAAGGCTATGACAACCTTGAGATTGCTAAATTTGGCTTGATGTTAATGAAAAAGTACTACCCCAAGAGGCTAGAGACTTATTTGCCCGGACTGTCTACCTATGAAGATGGGCTTGACTACATTGCTGAGAAGAAGCACTATTTAGCAAACGGTGGAAGGCTCGATCACTAC